>JAOZIC010000022.1 GCA_026014605.1 Candidatus Bathyarchaeota archaeon | reverse complement strand
GGTTGTTAACGAAGTCGTTGTGGTGGAATATGTTGTAACCACCTGAACCACTGATGCTGATTGCCCAGCTTTTGCTCCAGGCAATGTTGTTACCCGTTACCGTGGTGTTGTTTGATTCACCAAGGTGAACTGCTTTTGATTTGCTGTAAAGTAACGAGTTACTAGTAACCACGTTGTCGTCGCCCCTGTTTATGATAAGTCCTTGTCCACAGTGAGCTATGTAATTGCCCGAAACTGTGTTATCGTTGGAATCTTCCATGTGAACTCCAACTTCTTTACTGTATGTGATTTTGTTTCCAGAAATGTTGTTTGAGTGGCAGGCTTCAAGGTACAACGCCTGAGTGTTGTTTTCTACAAGATTTGATTTGACCACATTGTTTGACGAACCCTTCATTATGATGGCTTCGTTGGTGTTTAGTATGATGTTGTTTTTGATAACCGAATCTGTTACTCCAACTAGGAGTATGCCTTGTCTTCGGTTTGTTATGTTCAGGTTCTGGATAGTAATGTTAGACCCACCGATAAGCACAACATAGCCAACGTTTTCTGGGACAACCATGTTGTTTTTCCAGTTCCAGTAACATATGGGCGCGCCGTCAACAAGGTTTGAGTAATCAAATTCTTCGATGAAACGGTCTTCAAAGTTTATGTCGTAACTGTTGTTTTCCAGAACGTTGTTTTCGAAACTGTTTTTGGGAGAATACGCAAGTATCGCGTAGGTGCTGTTTACTATTGTGTTAGAGGTGAAACTGTTCTCTTCTGACCTGTAAATAACCAATCCCTTGTTGTTGCCAACTAACGTGTTGTTTTTGATTTCAGACATTGTTGTAGAAATCAGTAGTATACCCTCACCGTTATCGGCGATGTTCACGTTTTCTACTTCTATTTCACTACAGTTAACCAAAACCACATAACCAGAATCTGAAGGCACATTACGGCTGTGCTGGTTTACCCAGTAACAGATTTCTTTACCGTTTATCGTGTTGGATGCATCAACATCGTTAACAAAGTCGGCTGCAGATTCCACATTCTCGTATGTAACCGAGAAATGCGGTCCATCACCGTCCATGTGGTTATCTCTTAATATGTTGTCTGTGGAGTTGCTGATTCGGATTCCACTGGACGTTAAGCTGTTGCCAAAAATGTAGTTGCTGGTTGCGTGGTCAACTAAAACTATGCCATAGCCGTTGTCCAAAAAACTGTTTTCGGTGACGTTACATTCTGTGGAATTGCTGACGGAAACACCGTTAACAAATCCCCAAATCTGAAGGTTGCGCACGGTCACATTAGTTCGACCATTTAATGAAACACCATTTTGGTTGCCATACGCAGGTCGCGTTTTCTTGATCGTATAGCCTGCGCCATCAATTATGATGTTGTCTAATTGAACGTTGATTACATAGTCACTTATGTTTCCGGTAAAAGTGTACAAGTTACCATCCTGTATGATGGGTACGGTGGATGGTGAGATGTTTCCATCGTTTCCAATAGTGATTTGCTCTAAGGGAGGAAAAAGAAAGTTTGCCTCTACAACACTGATGGACTGAATGCTTATGGTGACCTGCAGCACCAAAACCAGAATCAATATCAATCCAGTTTTTTTATTCAAGCATCTTTGCCTCCAAACTTCTTTCTGGACTGATTCTTGGAACAAGCAAAGGCGGACGGCTTATCAACAACAGTTTTTTTATGTTTTTCTTTGATAAAAAATGCAGCAAACGCAAGAGCAGGAACCGTTATAATTGCAAGCATAATAATGGATGAGTTATCAAAGCTGTTTTCTGTTTGACTATACTCGTTACCTGTTGTAAATTCTGAGTTAACGTTTGGACCCTCGGGGATGTATTTAGGAAAAGCTGAACTGTTTAGATTAAAATTCCACCTTTGGTCGCCAAAAGAAAAGATGTGGGGTGGTTCAAAGAAGCCTACGCTTAATATTTTGTAGTCTTCGTTTTCGATTGTGTAACTCCATGTGGCGTCGGGTATTTCTGTGCCCGTAACTTCAAGCTTTAGTTTGTCTTCTACCTTTGAGCCGGGCTGCAAATTGCCCTTTGATATTAGCAGTTCTTTCATTTCGCTTATGATTGGGTCTTTTGTGAAGTTCTCATATCTTTCCATAAAGTTCAGGGTCGCTTCAAAATGGTCATCTGATGGTTGCTCAGTGTAAACAATGGGGTTGGTGTTGTTGGTGTCATAATATGCTAGGCACCATCTGAGATATTCGCCTTTGAACCTGAACAGGAACTCTACTGTGCCGCCGTTGTTGAAGTGTAATGAAATTTTTCCTTCTTTTTCTCCTCGGGTGCCTAACTCGGGGCTGTTGTCTCCGTCGGTGCGGAAAACGCTTACAGTGCATTCTGACATGTTTATCATTAGTACTTCTTCGAAGAAATCAAGCAGTTTTTCCACTGCGGGCTCAAATTCGGCTTGAACCTTCGGAGCCTGAATAGAAAAGGTTATGGAACATAGTAGAAAAATGGTCAGAAAGCCAGCCAGTTTAGTTGATTTTGCCATACCAATACCGCTCTTTCGGTGTTTTGCAGGGTTTAGTAATCGTTTGAACTTGTTTTACACTAAATTCTATTACACTTAGCCACTTTTTACACGTTTTTGTCAAGAAAGTTTGACTAAATTGAGTCACTGGTTGGTCAAGAAACATTGACTAAACCTGCATACAACAGATTCAACATTCTTTTTGCCAAAGAAGGCAACAATGGCGAACTCTGATTACACAATTTACAACTTTGGTTAATCTAAGAACCATTCTCCGATAAAGTAAACCTTAGAGTCGTCAACCGAAAATATTGGGTGGTAGCACAGAAAACCTGACGGATAATATTCTGGGGTAATGTTGTGGTAATCTGAGCCGTCAACGTTAACCATGTAAAGGTGGTAGTATCCATCGTTTCCGATGGCGCTAACCGTGAACACAACTTTTTCGTCCGAATGCGACCAAGAAGCTATGCCCTGAGTGTATCCTGAGTTTGTTAAGGCAGTTTCACCTGTGCCATCGGCGTTGATTAAGTAAAATTCGTAAATGCCATGCGTGGTTTCGTCGTCAACCATTCGCTCAAATACTATCTGTGTTGCATCAGAATTCAGGTTAGGGTCGTAGTCACCAAACGGTAAAACAGCGTTGCCCCACTCCCTTGCACGAGGCGGGTCAGTAACCTGAGTCAATCCTGTTCCGTCCTCGTTTATTGTCCAGATTTGGCTGTCCCGTGTAAACGCGATTTTACCGTTAGAATAGTGCATGTCAGAGTCGTGGTCGCCAGAATCATAAAACAGAGTAATGTTGCTTCCGTCAGAATTCATCACAAATATGTCCAAGTTTTCACGGTACGACAAAAAGAATATCCTAGAACCGTCACTGTTCCAGCATGGAATCAAATCCCAACTGTTGTTGTCTGTGATTCTTCTGTAGTTTTCGCCGTCAACATCGATACTGCAAATCTCTTGACACAAATTCACCACAGACCCATCATTTACAGATTCGTTGCCGCCGCCAAAGTCTTGAGAAAAAACCAGTCGGGTACCAGAAGTGTCTAGCCGTATCTTGCTAAGTGCGGTTTCCGATGAATAGATTAACTCAGTTTCTTGAGTTTCCAAATCTAAAGCGTATATTCCCCACTTTCCTTCATGTGCTAATTCAATATTTTCTGGTGTGGGAGTTTGGTTGTTGGTGTTTAATGAGCCAAAAGCCAAAACAACTACAGCAATTACAAGAACTAAAACAGCTATCTTCTTAATCATAAACAATCGTCACCAACAACATCCGTTGACTTGTTCTTTATTGGGTGTTAAGATACCTGTTTGAATATACTATATGTAAGTTTTACCCAACAGCTAACACTGTTTGCGTAGAATTTCACAGTGGAAGTAACTGCACTATTTCAATGAACTCTTTTGCTTCTTTTTCTGATACTCCATTACATAGTAGCCGTTGTTGTGTTTGTTCAAGATTGTCTGCGCAGTTTTTCAGCAGTTTTCTAAACATTACAACCGACATATCCTCGAATTCTGGTGGAGGTGCAACCAAACTGATGCCCGCATAAACAGCCAAGCTCAAGAACTCGACTGGAATAAAACTGCCTTGTCGAATAATACGTAAACCCAAAGTTTTGTTTTTGAACAGCAACCTCGTTTTTGCAACTGTCTCAACTGTCTTTTTTATTGTCGGCGTAACCCAATCGTGCATCGGCGTATCTGGGTACGCTTCTAGAGGCGTCATGAAAACTCGGTCTGGGTCAACTTTTTTGAGTAAATCAAACAACTGGGTCAGTTGAGTTTCGTTTTCTTCTACACCAATAATATACCCCGACGAAACCTTCAAACCAACCTTTCTGGCGTTTTTGAGCGTTTCAATTCTTTCAGGAATATCATCTGTTCCCTTAATTTTGAGCAAAACCTCGGGAACCGCTTCCAGATTACATCCGTACTGGTCTAATCCTGCTTGTTTGAGTTTTTTCAAACTTGCTTTAGTTATCGGACCAAACGCGCCGCTAACAGTTAACTCTGGCAACTCACTTTTAATCGCCGTAGCGTATGGAACCACCATCTCATTTTTGTAACCTAACCACCCAGAAACCAACGTAACCCTGTGTACGCCCCTGCTGTTGAGTTCCTTTGCTCGTTTGACGGCGTCTTCTACGCTTAAGACGTAAACGGGTTCGTTCATGTAGTTGCAGTAATAACATATCGGCACTCGAACACAGTTGTTGGTTATTCGAATCCCCCTTGTTCTGTCAACCATTTTGTAGTCAACAGATTCATTAGCCGCAACCAAAAGGTCTCTTAACTGTTTCAAACAAAATCCTCCTTTATCAAATCCATGGACGGCACAAACACCTTCCTTTCTCCAGAATCAGCCAACCCAACATCAACACCATAAATTTCTTTGATTACATCAACCGTGAGAACATCCCCCGTTCTGCCGTTAGAAACAATTTCTCCCCCATTCATTATCAATGTCTGGTCGGCAACCAAAGAAACCTCGTTCGGGTCATGCAACGACATCAAAACAGTCACCTGTTTTGTTTTAACCAAATTTTTGATATTCTTCAAAACCAACAACTTGTTTCTAAAATCCAGATGCGCCGTCGGTTCATCCAACAAAATAATCGGCGTTTCCTGTGCTAATGCTCGTGCAATCAAAACCAGCTTTTGTTGTCCACTGCTTATCTGTGTATACGCCTTGTTTTTTATCTGCTCTATTTTTAGTGCTGCAAGTGCATCTACGCTTTTTTGTAAATCTTCACTTTTTGGCATCGAAAAATAGCCGATGTACGGGTTTCTGCCCATCAGCACCATGTCTGTAACGCTGTACGGAAAAGATGCCTCGTGAACTTGTGGGACATATGCCATTGTTTTGGAGATTTCGTTCTGTTTGAGCAAACTCATGTCCTTTTCGTCAAATCTGATTGCCCCAGAGCTAATCTGAAGAACGTTTGCTATGCATTTGATTAACGTAGTTTTTCCTGACGCGTTCGGACCCAGAACCGCGCAGAGTTGACCTTTACCTACTGAAAAAGAGATGTCTTTTAAGCTAAACCCGTTTTCGTACGAAAAATTGAGCTTGTTTACGCTTAGTTTCACCATTTCTTTTTATCTCCAAACTTTAGTAACAGAATAAAAACTGGTGCACCTACAAGCGACGTAATTATCCCGATTGGAACCTCAAACGTGTAAAGCGTCCTTGCCAAGCCGTCACAAACTACCATGAAAACTGCGCCAACCGACAAAGTTGCGGGAATCAAAATCTTGTGGTCTGAACCCACGATTCTTCTGGTGATATGGGGTACAATTAGTCCCACCCACGAGATTATTCCACAGCACGCTACTGAAGCGGCGGTTGCCAAAGTAGCAGCCATCAACAAAACGGTCCTAGTTATGCCGTAGTTTACTCCCAAGGTTTTTGCTTCTTCTTCTCCAAGCGACAAAATGTTAACCCGCCAACGCAGCAAAACAATCGTTACTATTCCAACCAGCATGGGAACAACATTCAAAATATCTGACCAACTAACTGCCGAAAAACTACCCAACAACCAAAAAACTATCTCTGGCAGTTTTTCGTACGGGTCCGCAACATATTTCATGATGCCCAATGCCGCAGAAAAAACTGCTGAAACCGCTATTCCTGACAGAATAAGCACAATTACGGAGTTGCCTTGGTTTTTGATTGCTTTACTGACCAAAAACGTCAGCATCACCGCAGTTAACCCAAACGTGAACGCGAATACTTGGACGGGTACAACTCCTTCAAAGAACAGTATCGCACAGGCGGCGCCAAATCCTGCACCAGCAGAAACTCCCAATATTTCTGGTCCTACAAGCGGGTTTCTGGAAACTCCTTGAAGTGAAACACCTGAAACCGACAAAGCGGCGCCTACACACATGGATATGATTACTCTGGGGATTCTGACCAACGTTAAGATTATCAACTGTTTTTGGCTTAACGTCCCCGTCAGAACTTCAATTGGGTTAAGAGAAACTCTGCCAAAAAATATCATAATAAAAAAAAGGTGACTGGAAGAATAAACAACGCTAATTGTTTGTTCATTACATGTCACCAGTGACCGATGCTTGTTCGTAGGTTATGTCGTAGAATGTTTGGTAGAAGTCTGTGGCTGTCTGCGTTAGGTCCATTGAATCAAACAGGGCTGGTTGAATGAATTTTCCTATCCAGAGCGTTCCCAGTATCCATTTCGGAGTCGGAGAATCCCAAGAACCCCAATCCTGTGCAAAAGCGTAGATTTTTCCTTCAATTTTTGCTGTTGTAACGTTCCATGTGTCGTCCGCCATGATTTCGTTCTTCAAGTCAGTTGTTGAAACGTTGGAAGCGTAGCTGGTTATAATAACTACGTCAGGGTCCCACAACGCAACTTGTTCCATGGAAATCTCGTTCCACCCTCCGGGCTGGTCAGCAGAAACCGAGACTCCGCCGCACATCTCAATCAAATTGTTCTGAAGCATTCCTTCGCCAGGTGTTTTAAGTGTGTATTTTCGTTGCGCTCCGTAGCTGATGAACATAACCGAAGGCTTGCTTGACTCTGCTAGACCCTCTGTTTTGCTTTGAATCGTCTGTGCCATGTCTGAGTAGTATTCAACTGTTGATTCCGCTGCTGCTTCGTTATCGATTAGTTTGCCAATTATTGTTAATGCCTGATTGAAGTCTTCTGGAGTTTCAAAACTTAAGCAAACTGTGGGCACTCCCAGTTCAGTTAATTGGTCCGCTGTTTCTTCTGATGTTCCTGAAGCAACAAAAACACTAGGCGCTAAATCAACTACTTGTTCGACGTTTGTGTTCCATGGGTAACCCAAGTCTGTTGTATCTCCAAGTTTTGGATACAACGTGTTCATGAACGAGTTTCCTATGCAAGAGCTGTCTGCTCCGCACATTTTTTCTTCTCCGCCCAAAAACAGGATTGCCTCTGTTGCGATTGGGTAACTTGACGCAATGGTCTGTATTGTGCCGTTTATTTTGACTGTTCTGCCCGCGTAGTCGGTTATGGTTAATGATGGTTCTGCTTCTTCGCCGCTTGGGAGTGTAACGTAATAGACGACTCCCGCCACAGCTGCGACGATGATGATTGCTGCAAGTATTGTTGTTTGAATTTTTGTAACTGCTTTCTTGTCAACTATGTTGCGTGACATTTTTTTATACCCGTGCAATAGAGGTTACGTTATGAAAATAAAAACATGTCGTTTATTATAATAACCAATAACAAAAACCACCCAAATTGTGAATACAACCTGTTCACTGGTCTGCATTTTGTGCAGATAGATAAATAAAAAACGCAAGCATAACCATACAGGAGGCGAAACACTGTGTCATTTTTCTTGGGAACGCAAA
>JAOZIC010000154.1 GCA_026014605.1 Candidatus Bathyarchaeota archaeon | reverse complement strand
GACTGTTGACAGATATAAACGCGGGCTATTCTTGTCAGGGTTGAGCCAACTATGTTTGTTAATCCCAAAACTGTTGCTGCGCGAAGTCTTGCGCTTTCCACTGCATCTAGGGTGTCAGCGGTTTCTCCAGATTGGCTTACTACCAGAAGGGTGCTGTCGATGTTTACTGATTTTCCGTGTTGTTCAACGAACTCGGAAGCTACTACGGGGTGGGTAGCCAAAAACGAAAGTTTAGAAAACAGGTAAGATGCTGCCAAGCATGCATGGTAAGATGTTCCGCATGCAACAAGGAATACTTCTCCTGCGCGGTCAAGAAAGGTGGTCATTAACTCCAGATATTGGTCTTGTAGCCTGAGTGTGTTCTTTAATCGTAAAGGTTGTTCATGGATTTCTTTAAGCATAAAATGTGGATACCCTTGCTTTTCAGCCATTTCAGGCTCCCACGCTATAAGCTCAGGCTCTCGAGTTACAAGGCTCCAATCAGAAAGCTTGTGGATTTCAACACCAGAATCATTCAAGATTACGAGCTCTCCATCCTCAATAACAACAGATTTTTTGGTTTTTGACAGAAAAGCAGGAATATCTGATGCAACGTAGACACTGTCGTCTGCCACACCTAAAACTAGGGGGCTTTCTTTTCGGGCGCAAATAATCTTGTTTGGTTCGGTAACAGAGATAACCGCAACAGCATAAGAGCCTTCCAGCCGCGCTATTGTTTGGCGAACAGCATCAACCAAAGAGGGAACTGTTTTCAGTTTTTCTTCAATAAGATGAGCAATAACTTCCGTGTCAGTTTTTGATTTAAAAGTGTGCCCTAACTCCACAAGTTCGGCTTTAAGTTCCGCAAAATTTTCTATAATACCGTTGTGAACGACTGCAATTTGGTTGTTGCAGTCTGTGTGTGGGTGGGCGTTTTCTTGGTATGGTGCACCGTGTGTTGCCCATCGTGTGTGACCGATTCCAAGGCGTCCAGGAAGGGCATCCAGATTGAGTCGTGCGTGAACGTTGTCAATTTTTCCGCTGTCTTTTTTCATGTGAAGTTTTTTGCCTTCAATTGTTGCAATGCCTACCGAGTCGTATCCTCGGTATTCAAGTTTTTTTAGGCCTTCACGAATTGT
>JAOZIC010000103.1 GCA_026014605.1 Candidatus Bathyarchaeota archaeon | reverse complement strand
AATTACAAACCTTCTTTTGATTCTCGCAAAACGGTCACGCAAAACCGCTAAGTCTGCGCCATCACGAGCTTTCATGTACAGTTCTTTGCATGATTGCACAATTTCAGAAACGGATTTTTCCACATGCTCTGTTGTTTCGGTTAGGAGTCGTTCAACCGATTTTTTGTTCATAATTACTACGCGTGAAATTATTTTGACGGTTCCTTGGTTTTCTCTAAGAAAATCAACAAATTTTCTGGCGTCAACCAGTTTTTGTTGTCTATCAAGGAACTTGTGTTTTTGAGAAAAAGCGTAAACAGAACGCCGTAAACGGATGCACGGAGCTTTTCTGAGAAAGTTTTTGACTTTTTCCCTGTTAGCATCTTTTGGAAGCGTAAACATCACCACTACTAAGCTTCCAAAACCGGTGAACTCTTTCTTTTTAGCTAACTGCGGTTTTTTTATCTCCCGCAACCGCCTCAATACAATAGGCTGATTATTCTCCAAAACCTTTGCGACCAAATGCGCTTTCTTTTCGTCAATTTTCCACACTGCCCGATGCACTTGCTGGCAACCAAGTGCCTTAAGTTGAGTGGGAATTTTACTTCTGCCCGTAGAATCGCTTGGAGTTCTATACACCACGTATAGGACCATGTTTCTCGTAGCCTCTCACAGCGGTTCATTCTTTTATGTTTATCCACAAAACAACCAATCAAATATCGTTTATTGTGTCCCGTGTGTTTACAAGTTGCTCTTTTTTGTCATGACTGAACCGTTTGATTTGCCGTTCTCGTTTCATGGCTGTGCTGCGGCTTTCAACTTCTTCGACGTAAACGAGTTTTTCGGGTTCGTGGATTCGGGTGTATCTTGCGCCTCGTCCTTTTTTGTGTAGTTCAAAACGTTTTTGTGGGTCTTTTGCGTGTCCGGTGTAGTAGCTGCCGTCTTTGCAAAGAACGATGTAAACGTAGTAATGCAAGCGT
Organism: Candidatus Bathyarchaeota archaeon; assembly: GCA_026014605.1. Classification (GTDB taxonomy): domain Archaea; phylum Thermoproteota; class Bathyarchaeia; order Bathyarchaeales; family Bathyarchaeaceae; genus Bathyarchaeum. Next base: position 6,986 of record JAOZIC010000103.1, on the reverse strand, counting down.
GGTCCCTCTGAGGTTTGTACTCAAAGCTGTTTGTTCTGTCTTAAAAAAATTGCACACAACACAATGCGTGCACGGTTTATTGGTGAATATTTGCCGTCGAAGTACCGTACATGGAAAACTTTTAATTGTACACCAACAACTATCCAAGACGAATTAACCACTCACCAAAGAATCGAATCAACAACATTGAGCCAAAAGGGGGAGATTTCATTGACCCAAGTGTCATATGACTTAGAAGTAGAAAACCTGCCAAGAAAGGTTTTAGAAACAGCTGTAAAGCTAAAAGACCCGCTGAAAAAAATTTACATCACATTGTACTGCAACGATGAACCAACAACGCCCAAAGAAATAGCCAAAAAACTGGGATATGCACGTGCATATGTTCACATGCGCCTTTGTCAACTTGAGTCCATGAATCTGGTTAAACGAATGGATCAAAAACGGAAAGTAAAATTTTTTATCGCCAACGGTTCTTAACGGACTGTTTAAACCTAGAAAAACCTGAAATACCCGATTAGTTCTGGCTATTATGGCGACTTAAAATGGCTCAGACAGATTCAGCGCGTTTGCGTGACCTTGTTTTGAGAACAATACAAATCTACAACAAGTACCGAAGCCCCGAAGCCAATGCAAAACTTGTGGAACTAACAAAAAACGGGTTTGTTATAGATTTCGCGGGCGGATTTTGTTCAAGTTGCGGAGTAAAAGACTACTTTGAAGACTTTAGCTGCGAACTAGAAGACCTAAACAAAACTTACCGTGCAAAGGTAACAGAAACAAAACCAACTGGGCCACAAAGTTTTCGGGTGACATACTCGATCAAAGACAACTTTTCTGTGGACGTGGATGATGATGCGCTTTTTCGGGAGTTTCTTTTAGACCGTGGGTTGTCTTTTAGTGAGTATATTTCTTCGAATGCTTGCACAAAAGATGTGGTTATGTTTCATTTTAGAACGTGGCTGTTTGAGCGAAAGCAAGTGTCACAAAAAAAGACGTGAACACAAAATCATTACCCATAAACACGAGCGGCAATTCCGAAGCTATTTACCCAAAAACAGCTTTGTAGCAAATATGAAACACGTTAAACTCTGTTGGACAGTCGGTTGCTGGATTTCGCTGTTTATTATTTCGTTGTATCACACAGTTTTGTGCAACTACCAAACATCATTTCCAGTATGGTATGCTACCTTTATTGTCTGGTTTTCAGGAGTTGTTGCGCTTTCTTCGTTAACAAAAACAAACGCGCTCTGACAAAATGTACGTTTAATGTTTTGCTTCAACTAGAACTATTGTTTCAAACGCGACTTTAACCTGAGCAATAACAGTTGCGCGCAGGTTTTGTTCACTAAACATCTTTATGGTTTGGTCAACATCAGAAAGTGACGATTGAACAAGCCAAATTCTGCCGTTTTCAGCCAAAAAGTTTGTAGCGTGGGTTATGAATCGGTCTATTACTTCTCTGCCATTTTTTCCACCAGCCCACGCTTTGCCAATCCAAGTTTTTTCTTCATCAGGCTCCGAGGGTAAATATGGTGAATTAAAAATAATCAAACTAAACTTTTCGTCTGGTTTAACTGTTGAAAACAGGTCGTCCCTACGGAAATCTATGTTATCCACATTGTTGTTTTCCGCATTTTTGATGGCACAGTCAATAGCATAGGGGTTTATGTCCACCGCAACGACTTTGCCCGCTTTTTTTGCAGCAATTATGGCCAAAATTCCGCAGCCCGTTCCAACTTCTAGCACAACATCTTTTTCGGCGACGTCTAACCTGTCGGCTACTAGGTATGTGTCTTCGGCTGGCTCGTAAACGTGTTCATCTACCAAGAAAACGCAGTCGTTATGGTATGCTTTTTTTGGGTAAACCATTCACGGTTCCTGCAAAATTTATGGTTGTTTGATTTTATTTCCTGTTGCGTCTAACCTGAACTTTCCGAACTCGCTTTTTATGCTTCTGAGCTGCTCAGAATTCAGGACCGGACCGTCTTTGCAGACTCGGAGTTCGCCTATTTGGCAGCTTCCACACAAACCAATTGCACAACGCATCATGCGTTCTAGGCTCGCTTGAATGGGAACATCGTGCTTTTCGGATAAAACAAACATCTTGTACATCATAACCTCTGGACCACAGGTGTAAATCATGTCAAACTTTTCTTTGATTAACATCTTTTTAGCTTGGTCTGTAACAAAGCCCGCAGTTTGGTAGCTTCCGTCCTCAGTTGTGAAAACAGGTTTTGTTTTAACACACGAACAAAGCTCGTTTAGCCTCTCAAGAAACAACAGGTTTTCTTTGTCTTTAACACCGCTCATCACTGTTACCTTTTTTGCACACTTCACCAGTTGCTCAGTCAGCGGCATTAATGGACCGATGCCTGTTCCACCACCAACAACCAGCACGTTTCCTTTAGATGTAACAAAACCGTTTCCGAAAGGTCCCCGTATCCCGATGACATCTCCTTTTTGTTTTTCGTTAAGCGCGTTGCTGGCGTCTCCAACGCCGTGAACTGTTATACACGTTTTTCCGTCCGAGCTTATTCCCGAAATGCTGATTGGAATCTCGTCTACTCCTGGTACCCAAACCATAACGAATTGTCCTGGCTGGGCTTTGGCGCATAGTTTGTCTTTGAATGTGAGTGTTTTTACTGCACAGTTTTCTGTTTTGATTCCCAAAATTTTTACTGTTCTCATGCGGTTGATGGCGTCAAATTTGGGCGGCACACAAGACTGTTTATTGTTGAGGCGTTGCAATTTTGTTTGTATCCTTCCTTTTGGGGTCGGTTATATTGTGTAGGGCGTTGGCACATATTAATTACGCTTATTTTGTGTAATTCCAAAAGAAACTCAATGATTTTATAGTATGACCAAAATATGGTTGTTTCAAGTGAAAATCTTGGAGTTCCTAACACAAACGTTGCATCGAAACTCATTTGGTCCAGCGTTTTACCGCCTTTTTGTTCCGTGGGCTCTGCGTCACCCAAGATATCTGACGTCTGCGGGTCATCTTCTTAGGGCTTATACAAAAGCAAACCAACTACGCAAAGACTATGAACAACAAGGATTGAAAGTGCCACCAGCTTTGATTCTCAGCCTTACACAACAGTGCAACCTTAGCTGTTCAGGGTGTTTTGCTGCCGCTTCTGGGATTACCTGTAACAAAAACGGTTCAGCATCAAAAAAGAAAAAGCCTCAACTTGATTGGAGCGGGTGGAGGTCTATTGTTTCCGAAGCTAGTGAATTGGGTGTGTTTGGTTTCTTTTTGGCTGGCGGGGAACCATTTCTGTTTCCGCAGTTGATTGAGCTTTGTGAAGAATTCAACGACAGATGTTTTATCGTTTTCACTAACGGAACTGCAATCACGGAAAACGATTTTGAGCGCCTAAAACGGCTCAGTAACACCGCCATAATCGTGAGTATAGAAGGCGACGAAGAAGCAACAAACAAACGCCGAGGTGACGGCGTCTACCAAAAAGCGTTAAGCAATCTTAGGCGCCTCACAGAAATCGGTACACCTAACGGTATTTCCGCGACAATCACGCGGTTTAACTACAAGTATTGGATGAACACCGAGCGTATCGACAGTTTAGTTGCTCAAGGCATACGAGCGGCACTGTTTTTGGAATATATTCCTGTGATGTCGGCACCTGGAGCTTGCTCTCAAGGTAACGACAACGGAAACTTGCTTGAACAAAACGACCATTTTCTTATGCTCACACCGCAAGAACGTGTAGAGTTTCGTGAACAGATACTAAATTACCGTCAATCAAAGCCGCTCTACATCATTCATTCACCCGGAGACGAAGAGCTTTTTGGGGGCTGCGTTTCTGCGGGCAGAGGTTTTGCACATGTCACACCTTCTGGAGACCTAACGCCGTGCCCTGTTTCGAACGTGGCTACTCACAATCTTACTACTGCATCTTTGCGGGAAGGGTTTGCCAGTCCGCTGTTTACTAAGATTCGTGAAAACGAGGAACTTCTTGAAAACGAGGGCACACCTTGTTCTTTGTTTGCGCATCCTAAGGAAGTGCAGGAGCTAGCGAAATCTGTTAACGCTTACCGAACAGATGTGTAAAAAGTGGGGTTTGTTAGAACTGGTGGGCGTAACCTACTAGTTCTTTGATGTTGCTAAAGCCTTTGCTTTTTAGGTATTTTTCAACGCCTTTTGTTATCTTGCTAAAAACGTCCAGTCCTTGGAATGCAACCGCTGTTCCGATTTGCAGAGCAGATGCGCCAGCTTGTATGAATTGTACTGCGTCTTGCCAGTTGCTTATTCCGCCGCACCCAATTACGGGAATGTCAACCGCGTTGTAGATGTCATACACGCAACGCAGTGCGATTGGTTTTATTGCTGGTCCTGATAGTCCACCGAACTTGTTTGCAAGAATTGGTCTGCCTGTTTCAGTGTCGATTGCCATTGCTTTTAGTGTGTTTATTGCGGTTATGGCGTCTGCGCCTGCGTTTTGGGATACTTTAGCGATTTCTGTTATGTTCGTAACGTTCGGCGTCAACTTAACAATCACGGGAATCGTAACGTTATCTGCCACAACCTCAACGATTTCACTTAACAACTGAGGGTCTGAACCGATTTGTGCCCCAGCTTTTTCAACGTGCGGACACGAAACATTTAGTTCCACGGCGTCTGCACCTATGGTTTGGGCTTTTCGGGCTACCTGAGCGTATTCGTTTGCTGAGAAGCCGTAGATGCTAACGATGGTTGGGGCTTTGGTCTTTTTTAGTTTGCCCATTTCTGATTTAAAGTGGTGAATTCCGGGGTTTGGTAAACCCATTGCGTTTAGTAACCCGCAGTCTGTTTGTACAACCGTTGGGTTAAGGTAACCTTTTCGTGGTTCCAGCCCCATGGTTTTGGTTACTACCGCGCCAGCGCCTGCGTCGATTACTGTTTTCATGGATAAACCTGTGTAACCTAAAATTCCTGCTGCAAGCATGGTTGGGTTTGCAAGTTTTAGGTCACCTATTTGTGTTGCAAGACTTGTTTCCATTTGCGTTCCCTTCATGTGTGTAGTAAAAGTTATCCACTGCCAAGATAAATGTATGGAAACGTAACAGTAACACGGTTAAAGATGGAAGGAAGATTTGTGAAAGCTACAATAGTAGAATCTGTAATGGGTGTTTTTGGTTTTAGCGAAGACAACACACTTGCCGAAAAAGTGTTGTTCCCCAAAGACCCAACACAAACGGCACAAAAGCTTCGCGACGTAGAGGAAGGAAAAGTAATCGAAGAAGTAGCAAAACTTGTTGAATGTTTGCGGGCTAAAGGCGTTGAATCGTTTGTTTTTGAGAATCAAAAAATGGCACAAAAAGTAGCCGAAAAATATGGTGTAGACGTATCCGTTGAGTTAGCCTCAGAAGCAGGTAGACTGTTTCGCGAAAATTTGGCAAACTTTGCGGTTGAGTCAGGGTATGTAGACAAAGCAGAACTACTCAGGGTACACCTTCATAATGTTTCAATTGAGCTTGCCAAACTAAAAGTGAAAAAAACAGTTGAAAAACGAGACATGCTGGTCGCACAGGCAGTGCAGTCTGTTGACGATTTAGACAAGTCACTGAACCTGTTTATGGGCAGGCTACGGGAATGGTTTGGTCTTCATTACCCAGAGTTGGACAGGCAACTAGAGAAACACGAAACATATGCTCGGCTTGTAGTTAACTTGGGAACAAAAGAGAATTTCACAGCCCAAAACCTAGAAAACCAAGGGTTGCCAACTAACCGCGCGCAGTCCATAAGCAAAGTTGCAGCAGCATCCATGGGCGCAGACATCAGCGGCGAAGACCTAACTAAAATTCAGGATTTGGCAAAACATGTTCTTGCACTTTATGACCTACGCAACGGTTTAGAAAAATATGTAGACACCGTAATGGAAGAGGTCGCACCAAACACCCGTGCAGTGGGAGGTTCACTTTTAGGTGCCCGTTTGTTGGCACTTTCTGGTGGTTTGGTAAACTTGGCTAAGTTGCCAGCGAGTACAATGCAGGTTTTAGGTGCAGAAAAAGCGTTGTTTAGGTCGCTGAAAACCAAAGCTCGTCCGCCTAAGCATGGAATAATCTTTCAACACCCCGCTATTCACGACGCTAAACGTTGGCAACGAGGCAAAATTGCGCGCGCTTTGGCAGGAAAACTGAGCATAGCCGCAAGAGTTGACGCGTTTAACGGTGAATATGTTGGCGACAAACTAACTGCGGACCTTGAAAAAAGAATTGAAGAAATACATGAGCGATATCCGCAGCCTCCACCTGTTTCGGCGCCTAAACCTAAGAAGTTTGAGTCCAAGAAACGTTTTGGAAAGAAGCCTCCGCGGAGAAAGAACCGTGGTAGTAAACGTTAAGGCGCACCTCAACTTTCCAGAAATTTACTGGGCTACGGTTGAGGATGGCAGCCAAAAGTTAGCAACTAAAAACTTGGCGGCTGGACATGCAGTTTATGGTGAACGTTTAGTCAAATTCAAGGGCGAAGAATACCGTATCTGGGACCCGTTCAGAAGTAAACTTGCGGCTGCTGTTCTGAAGGGCTTGAAGACTGTTCCTGTTGTTCCCAACCAAAACGTGTTGTATCTGGGGGCGGCTTCTGGCACAACCGCCAGCCACGTTTCCGACATCGTAGGTGAACAAGGACACGTTTACTGTGTTGAGTTTGCTTCTAGGTCTTTGCGCGATTTAGTTAACAGCGTATGCACTTTTCGGTATAACATGTCACCTATCTTGGCTGACGCACGAATGCCTGAAAACTATGCACGCATGGTAACCCGCGTTGACTGCATATACTTTGACGTTGCACAACCTGAACAGGCTCGGATTTTGGCTGATAACGCGGACATGTTTTTGGCTGATGGCGGTTGGGTGTTATTTGCGATTAAGTCGCAAAGCATCGATGTTACTAAAGAGCCCTCTGTTGTTTTTGCAAATGAGATTGCGGTTTTGGAGTCTCGCGGTTTTCGTGTTGAAGACGTTGTTGGGCTTGAGCCGTTTGATAA
>JAOZIC010000160.1 GCA_026014605.1 Candidatus Bathyarchaeota archaeon | reverse complement strand
GGGTATTTTGTGTCTGATTGTTTTGTTACACAACAAAATATTACTTGAGTCGTAAGATTTAATAAAATGTTTCTTCTGTAATATGTAAGGAGATGCATAAGAATGGAAAAAGCATCTTACATAAAATCAACAATTCCATTAAAGGCAGTTTATGTGCTAACACTTGGTTCGGTAGCAACACTGTTTTTTTGGGCACTAATAGCATACTATTGGACAGGCATAACAACAAACATATTCACACACTTTGTCCAAAATTTAGACCTGCTTTTTTTCCTTAGCATTACACCATTATCAATCTTTGTGGTTGTGTTTTTGACAAAAGGCGGAGGAATAAAATATTTCAAAAGCTGGAATTCGCCAAGGAAACTGCAGTTTTCAGGAATAACCATACTTGCAGGATACATTTCAGTAATGCTTCCAGTAATACTGTCAAGTCATTTTAAGCTGTACAAATTTTCAAGTTACACGTATTTTGTGCTTACAGGATTAAGCCTAATTGTAGTTGGATTTTTGGTTTTATTATCAACATACATAACTACGGCTTCAGCAAGAAACGACCCAAACCGACAAAAAACCAGGCAAAATCTGTTGAAAATATGTGCAATTTTTGCTTCAGTTATACTCATAGGTTCAACTGTTTGTTTTGCGGGCGCACATTGCAATCTGCAAAGAAAATACGATTCGCTTGCCGAGTCTTACGAATTTCTCACAATGGCTTATCCAGTAGTATTAGACGAACAGTGGACAAACACCACAAACAACGACATAAATGTCATCAACTGCAAGGGAGCCCTCGCAAACCTAGGACGACAGCCAGCCTACAACGTTACTTTGTTAGTAAATGTTTTTGACAATAACAATGTAATACTACAAAGACAAGAAATCCCAATAGGCGAACTAAACATTTGGCAGTACGAAACATTCGACGTTAACTTTGAGTGTTCTGGAGAAGTAGCCAGAGTTAAAGCAGGCATTAAATGGGACTGAACACTAACAGTTAATCGCTACGGGTAGAAGAATTGGCTGATTCGTTAAACATATAGTTTGACTTCTTTAGAAAAGCATACAAAAAGACCGCAGGCACATCCGTAACAACATGAGTTCACCAAGAGCTGAAGCACCAAACAAAAGCTGTTTGATAGAAGGCTCTGATATTAGCAATCAGACATGCTGTGTTTTATGTGTGGTCTTGAATATTTTTTGTCTGCAAAGGGCGATTATTGATGTTGCGGTAAGAAGTAGCAGTAAAAGACCCGCTGATGTTAGTTCAGGTATTGACTCGTCAGGGGTTGTTTGTTGGTTTTCTTCAAGCAGGAATGGATCAAAGTTTACTGTTCCCAAGTTGAAGTCGTTTTTGAAATCGTATATGGTTTGACTAATCCCCGAGGTGTTAATTGTTCCCCACCAGTTGTTTGTGGCGTTGATGTCTTCCGATGCACCAACTTGCAGATAGATATTGTATTCGGTGTTATCGTAGATGTTGTTGTAAAGTATTGGCTGAGTCGGAGAAATTTCAAGTTTTATTCCGACGTTATTTCCAGTTATGGTGTTGTTTCGAATTGATGGATCAGCACCAGGATATGTTACTAAGATGCCACCAACAAATGTAGAATTTGTTATATAGTTGCGTTCAATAATCGGTGAGCCGCCATCGACGTATATTCCTGCATTTGAACAGTTTTCTATTACATTGTGAAGAATTCTAGGAACATTAGTATCAACAAACGTTCCACCGCAATAGATTCCTCCACTCTTGCTAGTAATAGAACAATTTGAGATTATCGCAGTAGATTCAGAATAAATAGAAATTACATACCCATAATTATCATTCACTAACGTACAGTTTCGTATCTTTGGAGAAGAACGGTCAATGGTGATTAAATCAGAATACCGAGTAGTGCTAATGAATGCTCCTTCGATAATTGAACCAGAACCAGTCTGTTCGTCCCAGTCGGTGCTCTCATCGGTGAACTGGATTGCATTATCTTGTGTTGGAAATTGTAAACCGGTAGTGGCGTTAGTTATTATCGAGATTGGGTGCGTTATATTGCCCCGTGCAATTAGTGTTCCCTGAATTCTGATATATGTTGTATCAATGTGAACTATGACCCCCGGTTCGATTGTAAGGGTGGCACCGATGTCTACAAGCAGGGGTGCAGTAACAACATAGGGACTGTTCTCCAAGGTCCAAGTTGTGTCAGAGGAAATTACTCCAGAAACCTCAGTAGAAGCATAAACAACACCAAAAATGGTGGAGTTCAATCCAATCAATCCAGTAAGTAGTACAAGTGCAATAAAGGTTTTTGAAAAAGGTTTTTTCATCTTGCAGCCCCCGTATAGCATTCATATTATTCTGTCTATTTTTTATACTTTCTGTATTAATTCACCGAAAATCGAACAGTTGCCACATCAACAACCGCCTGAGGTCTAACTCTAAACAGAATCACGACACAAACTCAAGAAAGAATTTTAGACAAGTTATGCTTTCGCTTTGAAGAGACTAGCGTTTCTCTTCGATTCCGCTAATCAGTTCGTGAATATCTGCGCCCACATATTCGCCGATGTAACCGCCTTCCAATACTGCAAATACAGGTCGATTTAGTTCGCCCACCAGTTTACCGATTTGTCGGTAGCAGTCTGGCGTCAAACTTAACGAGGCCAAGTCGCCTTGGTGTGCATCAAAACCCGCCGATATTGCAATGTTTTTGATGTTGTCCATGTTCACAAGATTCAGGGCATGTTGCAAAGTTTCTAGATACAACGAGTCACCCGCGTTATAGGGTAACGGAAAATTCAAACTGTTACCTACAGACCGCAAACCTGTTCCAGGATATGTTGGGTGCCGATGCAAAGAAACAAAGGTAATTTTTGGGTTTGTTTGAAAGATTTCTTGGGTGCCGTTGCCGTGGTGTCCGTCGATGTCCAGGATTAAAGTGGGGGTGTTCAGTTTTTTTACTGCAATTGCGATGTTGTTGAAGTAACAAAATCCCAAAGTTGGCACACCCATTGCGGTGCCGTTTCGTCCTGCGTGGTGTCCTGGTGGGCGCATGATAGAAAAGCCGTTTTGTTCAGACGCGAGTATTGCTCCGCCCGCGGAAAGTAGCGCGTATTCGTAGATGTTTTCGGGTGCGGGGGTGTCGCCGTCGAGGTAGCTTCCGGGTTTTGCGTTTTTGATGTAATTAACATAGTCCTGCGTGTGAACACTAAGCAGGTCCTGTTCTGTTGCGGGTTGGGGTTCTAAAAATTCGTACCGTGTTTTGAGCAAATCAAACGCAACTTGTACTCGTTCGGGGCGTTCGATGTGTCCTTGCCAGTTGTATTCCAGACATTTTTTTGAAAAAATAAGTTTCATTTTAGCTCTCCGCACAGGAGCAACGGTTTCTAGGAGGCTATTTGGGTTAGTTCTTCGATTCTTGCTTTGGCGGCTTGGTAGAGTTCGTTTCTAAGGTTTTCTCCAGTCAGGTGTGAAAGGCGCATTATTTCAATTTTTTTGGCAAGCTCTATGTCGCCGAGCGAGCGAACCCAGTTTTCGAAGTCTTTTCGCGGCAAATGGAACTGTATTGACCTTAAGTCGATTGTTTGGATTTTGTCTACAAAGTCTTGCAGACTGTTCGCGTAGACGTTTAGGTACATGTTTTGTGCGTCGTGGAAGTGGAATGCTTCTTCGTATGGGACGGTTTGAAGAATGTTTGTTGCCAAGGTTTGGTCTACGTTTGGTAGTCCGATTGCTTGTTTGCCCAGAGTGGTTAGGGCGTATTGATGGGTTTCTGGAACTGAAACATAGTCTGCTTTTATCAGCCCCAGCAAGTAACCCATTGTTGATGATGAAGGTAATCCAACTTTTTCAGATATGGCTTGGAGGGTCATGGGTTTTCCTGCAGTCCATAGCCCTACCAGAATTTTTCCCCTGATTTTGCTTTCACTCATCCTTTGCACGTTCCAGAGAAATAAATGCTGTTTTGCATTATTATCTGTAACGGTATGTTGCCTGAAATGGGTTTTGCGTTTACGTGCAGCTAATTGCATATTGGTAACAGGCATATTGTTTGTGGCGTTATTTTTATTCTGTTTTTATGTTTGCACGTGGTTGTTTGGATGGCAACGACGTTTTTTGTCGTGTGCATACCAAATATGTCGGTTTATGTAGTATTTATGCGAAGGTTTATATTATGGTATCTTACGTAATACTATATACGATATGTCTGAAAAAGGACATATTGTATTAAAGTTGAACGGGACAACTGTTCCGCAAAAATACACATGAAAAAGGAGGCAAAAAAGTATGAAACGAGTATTCACAACAAATTGGTACCTACAGAAAGTGTATTTCCCATCAAACGCAATAAACGAAGAAATCAAACAGTCACAAAAAGTGAGCTAAACCGTTTGAGGAAAGGTTGGGACAAAAAAACAACCTTCTTTGAGTTCTCCAAAACAGTCGATTGTTTTGTAACATACGTTATAGTCTCAGCCCCTCAAAAAACGTGAAGGTCACAAAAATGGACGAAGTAACAATAAAAAAACCAGCAAAAAGGCTTGAGAAAAAAGTGCCGGAAACATTGCAAGAGCAACTGTTACAAGTAGTAGACGACAGTCTAACCGAGGTATTAGGATCCGATGCAACACAGATAACATACAGGCTCTTCGAACAAAAACATAACCTCAAACCAAAGGACATACCAAACAACCTTGAACGTTTCCAGTACATGTTAAGAGAAGTCTTTGGAACAGGTGCACTACTAATAGAGAAAAAAATCATGGAAAACATCTACACCCAGATGAGAGGCGCCAACAAAAAAATCAGCATCAAGTACTACGACGAAGTTCAGTTCAATTTATCAAACTACATAAACGACATCAAAACTGTAGCAGCACCAAAATCCCGTCTTGCCGCATAAAACCAAAGGAGGTAACTGTGAAGATGGCTCAAGTAATAACCAAACAAATCCACAGCAGCCTAAGAAGTGGACAAAAAGTCAAAACCACAACATTTGAAATAGTGGGCAAAGCGCCATTTGTTTCAGATATTAAAAAAGTAAAATAACAAACCCCCTTTTCACGAACCAATTTTTAGTAAAGCAAGCACCGCAGAACAAAAAACTGCATGCCGCACATGAAAAGGGTCACAAACTATAAAAACCGAATACAAAGATAGGTTCTCCCAACTCACAGGTTACTTTTTCAGACGTAACCAAGTCTCAAACTGATTTAAAATAAAGGGAGAATAAAAAATGAACGACATAGAGGTAGCCTCGGTTACCAAACGTTTTGAAGACATGGTAGCTGTCGATGACCTGTCATTAACAGTAACAAGAGGGGAACTAATCGGTCTGCTTGGACCCAACGGCGCAGGCAAATCTACATTAACCAAAATGATTTCGGGAATGCTTAACCCCACCTCGGGGACAATCAAAATAGGAGAATTTTGTGTCCAAACCCAGCCCATGAAAGTCAAAGAACAACTGGGCGTTGTTCCTCAAGACATCGTTTTGTACGATTACCTTAACGCCAAAGAAAATCTCTCATTCTACGGCAGACTCTACGGTTTGACAGGAAGTAAACTCAAAAGCAGAATAAACGAACTTTTGGAGTTTACTCAACTTGACGAAAAAGCGGTCAAACGGCACGTTTCCAAGTATTCTGGAGGAATGAAACGAAGAGTAAACATCGCCGCAGCGCTTCTGCACGAACCCCAAGTAATACTCTTGGACGAGCCTACAGCGGGTCTTGACCCACAAAACAAACATGCACTCTGGCAAATCATCGAAACGCTCAAGAGCCAAGGAAAAACCATCGTGCTGACCACACACATGATGGATGAAGCCGAAGAACTCTGTGACAGAGTAGCAATCATGGACAAAGGCAAAATTATTGCGTTGGGCAGTCCACGCGAGCTTGTTAAAAAAGTGAAAATGGAAAACACAATCACAGTGGTTCCAGACAAAGCAGCCCCAGAACTTGTTGAAAAACTAAAAAACATGCAAGGAGTCAAAAACGCCTACATCGCATTTGACGAAGACGAAAAAACACAAGCCCTCAAAGTAATCACTGACAACCCAGACGACATACTTCCAGACGTAGTTGCTGCAGTAGCAAAAGACGGAACCAAAGTTTTGTCGGTTCAGCTCAGCAAAGTAACCCTTGAAGACGTTTTCATTACGCTTACAGGAAGGAGCCTAAGGGAGTAGAAAAAGATGAAAATAAAACGAGGATTTAACCAAGTAGCCGCAATCGCCAAAACCGATTTTCTTGGAGTTTTAAGAAACAAAACGGCAATCTTTTTCACGTTACTGTTCCCGCTGTTTTTCATAGTAATCATCGGGTTTACCTTTGGTCAATCAGGCACAGGCGACATGAGCAGAATAAGTATTGGTGTTGTGAACCTTGACGGCGAATTAATCGCGGTAAATGCAACAAATTCGGTAAACAGCACAATCGGAGACACGTTTGTTGAGGCACTGCAAACAGTAAACTTCACAGTATCAAATTACGGAGAATACGGCGACCCAGAAACAAACGGAACCGCCGCCTACGCCATACGGCAAGGAAACATAGACGCCATTTTGATAATTCCAGCCAACTTCACGGAGTCGCTCAGCTTCCAGTACCTGGACAACATGAGTATGCCGATTCCAACAAGAGCACATTTGGAACTGTTTGTTGACCCAACACAAACAACAGGCTCAGTGATAACCCAACAGAGCATACTGGGATTCATTTCAGGTTTCGTGAAGCAGTATCAACAAATAGCAATGCAACAAGCCCCAGCGGATATGAAAGCATACATCGAAGTTTTAACAGACCCCTTGACGGTAACAACCCAAGACGCAGAAATAACAGGAAACGAGCTACAGTGGATAGACTACATGGTTCCAGGAACCCTCGGACTCGTACTGCTGTGGAGTGGACTAAACCACGCATCCATGACCATAGCAACCGAACGAACAAAAGGAACCTTCCAGCGAATGGTAATCGCGCCAGTATCGCCAACCACGGTTCTACTTGGAAAGTTCGTCTCAAACCTAGCGTTAGTTTACATGTCCGCGTTTATCATGCTGGTAAGCGGCATACTGATGTTCCAAGTTAACCTGTACTGGGACATACCAGTCATTTTGCTGGGAATATTTTTGGGGTCACTTTCCGCGATAGGAATCGGGTTAATAATCTCGTCGTTAACCAAAAATGAGGAAGCCGCAAACTCAATAGCAGTAATAATCAGCGTTCCACTACAGTTTTTCATCGGAGCATTCTTCCCACTAACAATGATGCCAGAAGCAGCCCAATACTTTGGTGAACTTTTGCCATTCACAAAACTGGTAGACGCAATGAAAGACATAATGACCAAAAACCTAGGCTTTGACGCGGTAGTTCCAGAAATGACTTACCTGTTAATCTCGGGCATAATACTGTTCGCGCTGGGCACAATCGCATACAGGGTGAGCCTAAAACGGCTCTAACTGATTGTAGCACAGTTTATTAGCCCGATTTTCCCATTTCATTAAGGTTGTTTATTTTGACAAAGACAATAAAAGAACAAGTGGCACAATGCATCGCAGACGTTAGACCACAACTTCAAGCCGACGGCGGAGACATCGAACTAGTATCCGTGGAAGGTGACGTAGCCAAAGTAAGACTCAAAGGCGCATGCAACGGATGTCCAATGTCAGGTATGACCATGCAGTATGGTGTTGTTAACTGCATAAAGAAACGTGTGCCAGAAATTAAAAAAGTGGAATTGGTCCAGTAACAAAAAAGTTACTGGCAAACATCTTTGTTTTTCCCAGAAACGTAGTTAGGTTTACGCCCGAACCATAACCAGCAGCATCTTAAACCGTTTAAGAGCTTTCAAAGCATGGGGCTCGTTGGCAGGCATTATCATCATCTCGCCAGCTTTTAGAACAGACGGCTTGCCAGATATCGTGATTTCAACCTCACCATCCAACGCATAAACCATTGC
>JAOZIC010000117.1 GCA_026014605.1 Candidatus Bathyarchaeota archaeon | reverse complement strand
GGCTCAAACTGGACCACCCAAACAGTAGACACAGACACCAACCTGCCAGACAGTGAGCCTAATTTCTCTTTGGCACTTGACTCAAACGACACACCATACATACTTTATTACACAAAAGATCCAATTACATTCAAGCTTGCCGTTTTACAGAATTCCAGTTGGACTATTGAACCGGTTGTTACTTCTCTACACTTGGTCACTTTTGGAAACATGGTTTTAGATTCTGCGGGGCATCCACACTTTCTGGGTAAACAATATCTCTACCCTGAAGGTTCTGATAACCGTGTTGAAACTGTTGAGTATGTTCATTGGGATGGATTTGTTTGGAAAACACAGACAGTGACTTCAAACGTCAGCTTAACCCAGCTGGGTTTACTGGCGTTAGACTCAGAGGATCGACCTCATATTATTTACATCAGTTGGTTTCCACAGCAGTTGATGTATGCCCGCTGGATAGGCACAGAATGGGAAACTTATCATGTGGACAGATATGCGTTATCAGTTAGCCATGGATTCAGTTTTGCCCTAGACGCTATGGATAACCCTCACATAAGCTACATTACGGCACCTGGAAACTCATCATACTGGGTCAGGCAATTGAAGTACACTACAGCTACACTGCCACAACTCCCGCCACCATTAGACATATCAATAATCTCGCCTGAAAACATAACATACGTCACAAACGAAATACCCTTGGCATTCAAAGCAACCAAACAACCCGCATCGATATACTATAGCTTAGATAGAG
Source organism: Candidatus Bathyarchaeota archaeon (assembly GCA_026014605.1). Classification (GTDB taxonomy): domain Archaea; phylum Thermoproteota; class Bathyarchaeia; order Bathyarchaeales; family Bathyarchaeaceae; genus Bathyarchaeum. The sequence continues at coordinate 385 of JAOZIC010000117.1, read as the reverse complement.
AAGCTAATGTAACCATCACCGGAAACACAACACTAACAAACTTGCCAAACGGCACCCACAACTTAACAATTTATGCTGAAGACTCTAACCAAAACAATCCAGCCTCGGAAATAATCTACTTCACCGTAAAAAAAGAAGACTCCACGATACTGCTGGTTTCGACGGCAATAATCACCATACTAGCTATAACCGTTGTTTACGTCTGGAAAAAGAAACATTAACCAATATCGAAATCAGACAGGATATAGCAACAAGAACAGTCGCGAGCTAACCAAAGGTTTCAGAAACTGGATGTTTTTATATGGTGTACCGACCTAAACATATTACATTACATCCTGCCAGCTTGGAGGATAACTAGTGAAAAAACCAAAGCTATCCACCATCG
>JAOZIC010000070.1 GCA_026014605.1 Candidatus Bathyarchaeota archaeon | reverse complement strand
TTGTTTAAACTCCAGTATTCGCCAACGTTATACACGAACGGGTCAGCCTTCGCAAAATCAATATGACCTTTAGAATCCAAAACAGCCTCGTCAACGTGCACCTGAACAACTTCTCCCAAAAACAGGTCATGAGCACCCAACGCAATCGTATCCTTCAGAGTACACTCCAGATTCACTGGGCACTCGCGGATAAGCGGAGCATTTACTTTTTCGGCTTTTTCTTGGGTTAGATTAGTTTCAGAAAACTTGTTTACGTCCTTGCCTGAAGTTACCCCACAGTAGTCTGTTTCTGCCAAAATCTTGGTGGGCGGAATGTTCACAACAAACTCTTTGCTGTTTTTAATCAAACCATGAGAAAACCGCGACGGACGAACGCTCACCGAAACCATTGGGGGCTCAGAACATACTGTTCCTGCCCACGCTAAAGTGATAATGTTTGGGTTTCCAGCGGAATCTAAACATGTAACCAACACAACTGGACACGGAAACAACGCAGTATACGGGTCTTTTTTGATTTTCATAAACCCGTTTTTGTGCTCGTGGACTATTAACACTTTCTAACCCGTCAAAACCTTCCTGTGGAACATCCAAAAACGGTTCTAAAAACCGAAAAAACCGCTTTTTCTTTGCCAAATTTTTGATGCAAAAGGTTTGATTATAGTTTTATATCTGTGCGTCGCATTGTTTGTGTGCACACTTATCGTCCAAAGAGGAGAGTTGGGATTGTCGTCTGACCCTGTTGCGTCAATTAAAGACGCAGACTTCATTTACGAAAATTCTGCCGTTAAGGTAGTGGCAAACAGAGACAGCCCCGCAATCGACCTTCCGGGCACAACAGTTGGGCCTTTCAAAGAAGGAAAAGAATACGAAGTCAAATTCTGGATAGCCCAAGAACTAAAAAAAGCTGGAATAGCCCGAATCCGCGTGGACGAACCATTGGATTTGATGACCTTAAACAAGATTCACTGGAAGGAACGTGTCCAAACCAGTCAAAAGGTCACTTCTATTCCTGAAGATTTTTACCCTAAACTGCGGCGTTTCCTAGCCGAGTTAAACGAAGAAGCAATCAAAAAACCAGAAAAAAGAAGCGACTGCGAAAAAGCAAAAAACCTGTCTGACGACATAACCACGATGAGGCTCAAAAAAATTGTTTCTTTGGCTTCGTCTGCACGCTCACAAGGTGGACAAGTTATTCGTAGTTTAACAAAAGAAGAAAAAGCCGTCTACACTATATTGCACAAAATAATAAGCGAGTGGCGCGCCGCAATTTTGAACCCTGACCAACAAGAGGAAGAAACTGAGCAATGACCGAAGAAATACTAACAGCCGACCCAGAGGCACTGTTTTTAGACTTTTTCAAAGCAGCAAAATACCGTGAACGCCTCTCTGAAATGGCGGTTTCTGGAAAAAAGTCCTTTATTGTAGACTTTGACGAACTCTTATCTGCTGAACCAAAACTAGTCCAGCAGCTTTTGAACCACCCAGACGAATATCTGGAATACGCAAACCGTGCCGCGTTTGCTCAGTTGCAAATTGAAGAGCCCGAGTTTGCTGAAGAAATCAAAACCGTTACAGTACGTTTCCGGGGTTTGCTTGAAACAACTCCGTTGCGTATTTTAGGTTCACTGCACATCGGAAAACTGGTCATGCTCGAAGGCATTGTAGTCCGAGCCAGCCCTGCACGACCAATTGTTATGGAGGCAGCGTTTAAGTGCAAATGGTGTGGCGCAATGACCACTGTGTCCCAGTCTGGTCCGTTTTTGACTGCGCCTTTGGCTTGTAGCGCTCCAGAGTGCAGAAGAAAAGCCTCGTTTGATTTTGTTCAAGAAGAATCCGCGTTTATCGACAGTCAGGATGTTCGTATTCAGGAGCGTCCCGAAGATTTGCCTCCTGGTCAGCTTCCAAGGTGGCTGGACATAAAACTTTTAGAACGTGACCTAGTTGACACCGCACGACCTGGAGACCATGTGTGTGTTGTTGGTATCGCACGGGCTGTTGCGGCTAGGTTGCCTCGTGTTGGTCAGTTGCGGTCGTTTACGTTGCATTTGGACACTAACTTTATTGACGTTATGAGTAAGGAACCTGAAAAACTCGTAGCAACCCCAGAAGAAGAACAAGAAATAATCGAACTGTCCAAAGACCCTCAGATTCACAACAAAATCTTGATGTCACTTGCGCCGTCGGTCTACGGCAACGAGCACATCAAAGAAGCAATTATGTACCTTCTTTTTGGAGGCACCTCAAAACATTTTGCCGACATCACCATCAGGGGCGACCTTAACGTGTTGATTGTAGGTGACCCCGGTACCGCCAAATCTCAGCTTTTGCAGTATGTCTCTAAGATTGCGCCCCGAGGCTTGTATACTTCGGGTCGTGGAACTACTGCGGCGGGTTTGACTGCTGCGGTGTTGCGAGACAAGGCGGGTGGTATGACTCTTGAGGCTGGTGCACTTGTTTTGGCGGATAAAGGTGTTGCCGCTATCGACGAAATGGACAAGATGCGAACAGAAGACCGAGTTGCCATCCACGAAGTTATGGAACAACATACAGTTTCAGTAGCTAAAGCTGGTATTGTTGCAACTTTGAATGCCCGTACATCGATTTTGGCTGCGGCTAACCCAACGTTAGGACGTTACGACCCTTACCGAACAGTCAGCGAGAACATTTCTCTTCCAGTTACTATCCTTTCGAGGTTTGACTTGATTTTTGTTTTGAGAGATGTTCCAGAAAAAGCTAAAGACTCACGCATGACCGAGCACATTTTGGACCTTCACAGAACTGGAGTTACTCCTGTTGAACCTCCAATCACTGCTGATCTTTTCCGAAAATATGTTAGCTACTCTAAAAACATTAAACCCGTTTTGACTAAAGAAGCGTTGGCGTATCTCAAAGACTTTTATTTGCTTATGCGTTCTGCCAGCGAAACTGAAGGCACGCCTGTAGCTATCACTGCTAGGCAGTTAGAGTCTTTGGTTCGTATTTCTGAGGCTCGAGCACGTATGGCTCTTCGTGACCAGGTTTTGGCTGAGGATGCTGAGCGGGCTATTGAGATTATGAAGAAGTCGTTAGAACAGGTCGGTATCGACATCTCTTCGAACAAGTTTGACATTGACATCTTGATGACTGGAAAACCAAAGAGCCTTCGCGACAAAATGTCAGTCATTTTGGGTCTGATTACCAGCATGGAGAAAGAGACCGGCACGGTGGACAAGGCGTTGCTTGTGGAGCGGCTGCAATCCGAGTACGATATACTGTCTGGAGAATCAGAGCGCATGATTGGGCAGATGCTAAAAGAAGGAACCTTGTTTGCACCTCGGGAAGGTTTCATCAAAAAGACTTAGCAAAGGCGTAAACAGTGAAAGTCAAAGAACTGCAGTTGCACGATTCAGCAAAACAGGTTTTAATCGACCAAGGGCTTACTGAACTTTATCCGCCGCAACAGGATGCAATACATGCTGGGGCGTTGGATGGCAAGAACCTTGTTTTGGCGAGTCCAACTGCGTCTGGTAAGACTTTGATTGCTGAGCTTTGTGCTCTTAAACATGTTTTGGAGCGCAACGGCAAGGTTTTGTATCTGTCTCCGCTGCGGGCACTTGCCAGCGAGAAGTTTGAGGCGTTCCAGAAGTATTCGGGCATAAAGAAAAGTAACGGGCGCAGAATTAGCGTCGGCATCAGCACAGGAGACTACGACAGCAGCGACCCGTGGATGGGAAAACACGACATCATAGTTACAACAAACGAAAAAGCCGACTCACTACTGCGGCACAGGGCAAAATGGGTAAGCGACATCTCACTGGTAGTTGCTGATGAGGTGCACCTTCTGAATGATGCTCACCGTGGTCCTACGCTTGAAGTGGTTTTGGCTCGGTTGATGCAGGTTAACCCTGATATTCAATTGGTGGTTTTGAGTGCAACTATAAAGAACGTGAACGAGGTTGCTGAGTGGCTCAAGGCGGTTGCTGTTACTACTAATTGGCGTCCGGTTACTCTTCGTGAAGGCGTGTTTTTGCATGACGAAGTAATGTTCAAAGACGGCGGCGCACTGTCAATTGATAACAAAGCCCGAGACCCCACACTAAAACTGGCGTTATACACCGTAAAAAGTGGTGGTCAAGCCCTAGCTTTCGCCAGCACGCGGCGTAACTCGATTAGTTTAGCCAAAAAAATTGCAGTTACAATCAAGCACCTGATTTCCAAACCTATGAAACGCACCTTAACGCAGCTTTCTGAACAGATTCTTGCCACTGGAGCACGCACCAGAATCAGCGAGGAACTGGCTGAAGTTGTTTCTAACGGTGTTGCGTTTCATCATGCAGGTTTGGGTGGTGGTCACAGAAAACTGATTGAAAACGCGTTCAAGGAAGGAAAAATCAAAATCTTAACCGCAACCCCGACACTGGCGTTTGGAGTAAACCTGCCCGCACGAGTAGTTATCGTCAACGACTACCGCAGATACGAACCCGGATACGGTTTCTATCCAATTGCGGTTCTTGAATACAAACAGATGGCAGGACGTGCAGGACGACCCTGCTACGACAAGGTTGGAGACTCCATTCTAATAGCAAAAACAGAAGACGAACGCGACTACCTCATGGAAAGCTACATTCTAGCTGACACAGAACGAATCTGGTCCAAGCTGGCTGTAGAACGGATTTTGCGGTCACATGTTTTGGCTACTATTGCATCCGATTTTGCTCACACAGAGCAGGGCGTTTTTGATTTCTTCGCCAAAACGTTTTACGCTTACCAGTATGACCCGCAGGCAATTAAGGGAGTTATTCAACGCAGTTTAGGGTTCTTGTATGCCGAAAAAATGATAGAAGTATCAGGCGACAAGGTACTGCCAACCAAGTTTGGGCGAAGAGTCTCAGAACTATACATCGACCCCCTGACTGGAGTAATCATACGCGATGCACTGACCAACCGTGCAGATTTAATGTCTGACATCAGTTTTCTGCACATGATTGCACGAACACCAGACATGTTCCCAAAAATGCGACCATACTCCAAAGAAATCGATGAGATATCCTTCTTTGTCGAAGACCACAAAGACGAATTCATGTGCGACCTTCCCGACCCGTGGATGGACAGAATTGCGTTTGAAGAGTTTTTGGGCGAAGCAAAACTGGCTTGGGTACTCAAATCGTGGATGAACGAAACCACCGAAGACGACATGATAGAACGGTTCAGCGTCCAACCAGGAGACCTCTACCGCCTGATTTCTACTGCGAAGTGGCTGTTGCATGCAAGTCTGGAGTTGGCTACGCTGTTTGGTCACAAAGACCTGCTAGAACGGTTGACAAAACTTGTGGTAAGAATCGAAAAAGGAGTAAAACCAGAACTTTTGCCCTTGGTTAAGCTTGAAGGTGTTGGACGCGCAAGAGCACGGATTCTGTTCAATAACGGGCTTAAAACAATCGACGACATCAAAATGGTTCCCTTGCAGCAGTTAACTAAACTGCCACTGTTTGGTCCACGTTTAGCCAAAAAAATCAAAGAAGAAGTCGGCGCCTTAGTCAAAGACGAAGACTGGGAACGAGTAAAAAAAGGAAAATCAGACCAGCAACGTGCTCTAACCGAGTTTTAGTCTTGCAGTCCTCGTTTTTTTCTTTCCTTTTTTGTTTGCACAATAACTTGGTCAATTTGTTTTAGTGCAGTACCCAAATAGTTACGCGGGTCCATTACATGCTCGATTTCTTTTGGCGTAAGCAACTTTTGAACTGTGCTGTTTTCTGATAACACCTGCTTGAATTCTGCTTGTTCGGTGTGACTTTTTATCGCCAGTTGCCTTACTAGTTCGTGGGCATCTTGTCTGCCCAAGCCTTTCTTTACTAGTGTAAGCATCACGTTTTCGGACATCATTCGCCCCTGTGTGACCTGCATGTTTTTGAGCATACGTTTTTCGTCAACTTCCAAGCCTTTGAGCACCCGTATCATCAAAATCAACATGTAATCTATCAGGATGCACTCCTCTGGAATAACAAAACGTTCACATGACGATTGCGTTAAGTCCCGTTCATGCCATGTTGGAACATTTTCCAGCGCAGGACCAACAAGGCTTCTAAGTATTTTTGCTAACCCACAGATTCGTTCACATATCATGGGGTTGCGTTTGTGCGGCATGGTTGAGCTGCCGACCTGTTTTTTTCGTTCAAACGCTTCAAACGCTTCACCGATTTCTGGTCTTTGCAACTCACGAATCTCAGATGCAATGTTGTCTAAACTTGACGCTAAAATCGCCAAAACACAGGTTAATTCTGCGTATCTGTCTCTTTGAACTATTTGTGTGGAAATCTCAGACGCCCTTATTCCAAGTTTTTCCATAACAAGCTTTTGAATTTGCAAACCTTTTTCGCCCAAACCCGCTTGAGTACCAACTGCGCCGCTCATTTTTCCTGCCAGCAGTCGCGGTTTGCAGTCTTGCAGGCGTTGGATGTGTCTTGCAACTTCTCGTGTCCATACTGCGAACTTGAAACCAAACGTGGTTGGCAAGGCGTGTTGTCCATGGGTTCTGCCCATCATTACTGATTCTTTGTGTTGTTTGGCTCGGCTAAGTAAAATTGATTCAAGTTCATTCAGCCTATCTTCGATGATTGCTGTTGCCTCTTTAAGTTGCAACGCAGTTGCGGTGTCCAGTATGTCTGAGCTGGTTGCTCCAAGGTGAACGTATGCGCCGCTTGGTCCACACTGTTCGGATAATGCGCGTACCAGCGCCATGATGTCGTGGCGGGTTTCGTTTTCAATTTCTTTTACGCGCTCAAGTTTCACATATTTGGTGGACGCTTTCTGACCAATTTTTTTTGCGTCCGCTGCTGGTATGTTTCCTACTTGGCTGTGTGCCCACGCAAGGGCGGCTTCTACTTCCAGCATTTTTTGGAGCCTGTTTTCTTCGTCAAAAATATCTAGCATTTCAGCTGAGCCATATCGGCGGGTGTCTATGGGTAAAATGGGCATTTTCTTGGTCCTCCGCAAACGATACATAACTGTATTAACATTAGCTTTTTACCCGTTTCCCCTAAATAGTGTTTGTTAAGGATGTAAAAAATTTGGGCGCTTTAGTTGCCGCAGTTCACAAACAACAAAAAAACGTTGCACCTTTAGTTGTTAACATGCTCTGTGAACTAAAACACAGAGGAACCGACGGACACGGCATCGCAACACCAACAAAAACAAAAACCGCCCAAAGCTTAGACCAACTAAACTCCGAAATTAACTCCAACATTGTTTTGGGTCACAACTTTTCACAAATCGTACCCCGAGACCACCCACAACCAATTCAAGGAAACGGTTTCACACTTGTGTTTGAAGGACGACTGTTTCCTTCTCCCAACCGTCCGGGAGTGTCGGAAGCCCAAGAAATAGCGGAAAAACTTGCCAAAAACCCGTTAACAAACGCATACAATGTAATAGAAAAAATGGAAGGCTCATACGTTTTCGCGATAGCACAACCAGACAAACTCATAGCAGGGCGCGACCTGTTCGGAGAAACCCCACTGTATTACGGCGAAAACGAGTCCGTATGCGCTTTGGCGTCAGAACGAAAAGCCCTATGGAAAATCGGAATAACAGACCCCAAACCGTTTCCGCCCGGACAATTAGCCACCGTAGACTCTAACGGCTTTGTTTTCCGGGCAGCAAAAACCCTAAACCGCCCCCCAAAAACCGTGGTGGACATGGAAACCGCCTCAGAGGCACTGCAGCTTCTTCTTTTAGATTCTACCCGAAGACGAGTTTGCGACCTAGAATCGGTGGCGGTTGCGTTTTCTGGGGGAGTAGACAGCACCGTTGTAGCGGCGTTAGCAAAAGAAGTTGGTTTAGATGTGCAACTTATCGCTGTTGGGTTGGAAAATCAGCCTGAAGTAATGTTCGCAAAACAAGCCGCAGAAGCCTTAGAGTTACCCATACACATCCAAACATACTCCGTAGGCGCGTTAAAAGCAACATTAGCCGAAGCCTTATGGTTAACAGAAGAAAACCACGCAGTAAACGCGTGCATCGCCGTTCCATTTTATTGGCTAGCCGAAACCGCATCAAAGCTTGGTCACCCCGTTTTGTTGGCTGGACAAGGAGCAGACGAACTTTTCGGAGGCTACAAACGATACGCCACAGAGTATTC
>JAOZIC010000212.1 GCA_026014605.1 Candidatus Bathyarchaeota archaeon | reverse complement strand
TTGTGAGATTCAGTGAGTAACTGTGAATGATGCAATCCGTTCACTTGTTAAATTTGCAATTTTTGCGATACTTCTTTTTGCTCTATTTACGTATTTGATGGGACCAGAGTTTGCACTACTTATCGTAATCATAGTAGTAGTGGCGTCTATGGGTGGATTAATGGACAGACTTTAAGGCGATAGAAAAACACCAACAGAAGCATGCGGAATCAAGATAGAATGAAAAAACAAGTGGAAAACGATGATACAAAACGCAAGCAAATATAACTAATTCTTTTGTATCTTTGCGGTAACAGAAATCTCAAATAATCGTCAATTTATTCGATATTTGGGATGAGCATTGAATTTGTTTGACAGAATTTTGGATGAAGTTCCTGTGGGGTTAGAATTATACACTCCTGTTCGCAGAAAACCGTTTAGAGTTGAGCGTAAGGAACCTGAACGATTAGTTTTCTTGGTGAAAAGAACCAAAATTGTGGTTTCAAAAGACTGCTGGAATGGGATACCTGACTTTCTTAGGAGTAGAGGTTGGGTACCTATTGGAGCTAAACATGAAGTCTTAGAAAATCTTTCTCACGGCACTCTTGAACGGTATTTACGTGAAATTTCGGTTAAAGATACGCGTAGAGAATCACAGGGTTGTTATGTTGTTCCTTTACTTGAGCATTTGAAAATTGTCGAAGTTAGATATAACAAACGTTCTGAAGTTAAATTGATAACATAGAATCAAAAGACTCTTCGGGGCTATCAACCGAAAGGTAACAGCATCTCCGAGAAGTTTAACCGACCGAAGAGGTAACAGAATCCAAAAATATTATTCGTCAAAGAACGCTTTTCGTGGATGCCTAAGCCGACTAACCATTATTAGAGAAACATAGAGTCCAAAAGCAAATAGCAACAACAATATACCATTTTGGTATGTCATTACAGCAATGTTTAGTCCATCAACAGGAATTGTGACTGTTTCCCAAAACAAAATTGGAACACTCAAAAAGTATACTGCTTCAGTAATTCCAAGTGCAATAAAAAAGAAATTCTTGAGGAAAATCCATTTTTTATTTGAACTTTTTTTGATTTTAGTGGGTTTAGCGATTTTGTAAGGCATTGATGCATACGCCACAAGTGGAGGTTCTGGTTTTTTGTGAGTTATTCTGTAATCCCAATAGAAATAAACACCAACAAGCACCCAAAAAATAATTGAAGATATTCCCCCAACCATGACGCGCATTGATTCTTCTGTGAAAAAAACTAAAACTCCAATAATTGCCCCCCATGCAATTCCAGCATTCATCAATGCTGTAAATGTTTCATATTTTGGCGTTTTTCCCCACCTGTTCAATAGTTGCTTCAATGTATATATAATAACTATTATTGAGAATAGAATCTGAAACATTAACAAGCAAAATTCATTTCTATAACAGGTGACGATTTTTCACAGCAAGAAAAATTTGGCAAAAGTGACGGAGACTTTACAGAACCCGAAATCGTAATCCTTATATCTTGTAGTTTCATTTTGCGTTTAACCTATAACAGTGTAATGAGGGATTTGGATGGCTGGTGAACGTTTTTGTTCAACCTCAAATTATGTCCTTGGTTTCAGAGGACACATCTTCTAAGATTTATTTAGAAAAAATTCGTCTTTTAAAACAAAAAATCGGAAAAACACCACTGGTACACATAGACACAGTCAACGGCAGCTCAATCTACGCAAAACTAGAATACTACAACCCGCTGAGCCACTCCGTCAAAGACCGACCCGCAGTATACATGCTCGAAGACGCAATCAAACGTGGACTGGTAAACTCGGAAAACGCCACTTTTGTTGAAGCCTCTTCAGGCAACTTGGGCATCGCTTATGGTCGTGCGGGCAAGTTTTTGGGTCTTAAAACTTTGATAGTGATACCAAGCGTTGTTGGCGAAAAAACATTCAAACGTATCCAAGAAACTGGCACAAGCGTAGAAAAAACGCCTGACGGCTACTGCCCACTACGCAACGAACGTGACGGCGCAATCGCCAAGGTTAAGGACATGTACTTGGATGACCCAAACAAGATTTGGTTAGACCAATACAGCAACGAAAACAACTACAAAGCACACCTCGAAGGAACCGGACCAGAAATCTGGCACCAAACCGAAAAACGGGTCTCCCACATAGTTTTAGGCGTTGGCACAGGCGGAACACTGGTTGGTATTTCCCGTTACCTGAAAGCCGAAAACCCCGACATACAAAGCGTTGCGGTTCAGCCACAGAAAGGGCATCACATTCAGGGATTAAGAAACTACAGCGAATCCTTAGAACCCGCAATAGTTAGAAAAAACAGGGACACAATCGACCACTGGATAGATGTATGTGACAAAGACGCTTTTGAGGCAACAACAGAACTTTGGCGCAAAGGCTACTTCGTTGGCACATCATCAGGTTTGAACTATTTTGCTGCAAAACAAATCGCAAAACAAAACAGGGGCTCCACCGTGGTTACGTTGTTTGCTGATACGTGCTTGAACTCGTTTAAGTTGATTCAGGACTATGTTTTAGGCAAAAGTTTTTAGAAAACGCTGAACAGCTTTTGTAGCAACTAATCTTTGGCTGTGCAAACTATGAGCTGGGAAAAAACGTTAGACCAATACGGCGAATTGATTGAAGCGCAACTCAAACAGTTTCTGGACGAAACAATACAAAACGCAAAAGAGTACCACCCCTTCATCGAAAACGTGTACAACGACCTAGCCGAATACATTCTAAGAAAAGGCAAACGGTTAGCCTCAACCAGCACACTACTTGTTTACAAGGGTTACACAGGAAAAATCGATGAGAGAATACTGCAAGTCTGCGTGGGAATCGAACTATACCGCCACGCAATCCTCATCCACGACGACCTAGTAGACATGGACAAAACCCGCAGAGGCGGACCAACCCTGCACACCAAGTTCATAAACAGCTACAACCCCTACAACGAACGGTTCGGCGACGGAACATCAGTATTCACAGGCAACATCGCCTACGCCCTAGCAACACGAGCAATAATGACCTCCGGGTTTTCAATGGATGCACTCGAAAAAGTTTTGTTGCTAACCTTTGAAGGATACCGAGCAGTAAACGAAAGCCAAATCCTAGATTTACTATTTGAATTCAAGGACGTAACCGTAGAAGAATGGACCGCAATGGCGGGAAACAGAGCCTCCTCGTTATTCCAAGTAACCCTACTTACTGGAGCCCTTTTAGGTAACGCCCCAGAAACAGACCTAGACACCCTAACCAACGCCGCAGAAAACATGGGCTTCTCCTTTGACATCCAAGACGACATCATCGACAGCTTCGCACCAAAAGAAGAATACGGACGGTCACCATGCCTTGATATCTCAAAAAACAAAAAACCGCTACACGTAATCTACGCATTGAACTCAAAAGACCCAAGCAAATCTCAAGCCCTAAAATGTCTGCTGGGCAAACAGTTCCTTAACTTTGGCGAAGTAGACCTAGCACGAAAACTGCTCAGAGAAAGCGGCGGCTTAGACGCAGCAAAAGCAGTATCCAAAAAACATGCCCAACAAGCAAAAGCATACATCAACCAAACCAGCCTTGACAGTGAAGTTAAAGAATTCTTCAGCAGCTTCATAACCTACATCGAAGACAGCCTAGAATGGTACAAATAACACCATTTTTTAGGATTATTCCGATGCAAGCATTGGCGGATACGAAACAGAAGGATATTCTGCATGCAACAAAACCAATAAACCCAAAACAGTAGAATGCCACCTTTGCACATCACCACTTGTCCACCCTCCATCCTCGTCCTGAGCATTGATTACGCAGTCAACAAAAGCAGAGTCAACTAGGTCACCTTGGTCTGCTAGATACAGAAACGCCGCGGCTTCAAGCTCTAAATCGGTTACCGTTGAGTCAAGATTAACTAGGTTGACGTTAGCCTGCAACATTTCGTCAACAAATCCTTCAGGAAGCGCCAATTCACAACCGTTTTCTTGCATGTAAATCCACGCCAACAACGTATGAGTCAGCAAATACCCACCTGAGTTCATTGAATTCTCCAACGTCGATAGATAATTATCGGGTAATGGCATTCGGTCACAATACAGAGCCGGAGCTGTTAACAAATCAAGTTCATAACTCAACGACTCTATATCCCCTGGTTGAAGTTCGTTGTCGTAGTCTGCGATGCGCCGAAACACCCGCAAAACAGGTGAACCCACCATTTGTGTATCATAGCGCTCCAGTGAATCGGCGAATTCTTCAACTCCAAAACGTCGGTAAATAACATCCAAAAAAAGCAGGGCATATGGTTCATAGGTGTTCTCAAAGAATTCTATTGCTTTGTCGATTTCTGGGGTGTATTTTGGTTCAGGTGTTGTTTCAGCGGGGGGTTGTAGCAAAACTACGGTTACAATACTTGCTAACAAAATTATACAAACAAGCAAGACCAGAGCCATTCTTTTGTTTAATTTCATAATTTTTTGTCCTTTAACTTTGAGTGATAACTTAACCCAAAAATATTGTTGATGGTATCCGCTTTTATCATTTTAGATACTTAGCCCAAAAAACTGGTTCCATCACCAGTATACAAGTTTCATCAATGAAAAAGTGTACGACACAACAAGAGCGGGAAGATTAAAACTTTATATTTGCCAACGAATATTCAAGGGTTTAATCTGGTGTGTTGGATGAGCGGTGACCGCGAAATTCAAGGCTAATTCTAAACTCTGGTTGACTCAAAAGTATAGCCCGCTCGAACTTGAAAACAAAGTTAGGGCTTTTTGGGACGAAAATCAAACCCTGAAAAAAGTGGCGCAGATTCGCCAAAAAAACAACAAAAAACAGTTAGGTTATGTTGAAGGTCCTCCAACCCTCAACGGCATTCCACATATTGGGCATGCCCGCGGGCGGGTGATAAAAGATTTTCATTACCGCCTGAAAGTGATGCAAAACTATTACGTCAGTTTCTGGGCTGGATGGGACACTCAAGGCTTACCCGTTGAACTGGAAGTAGAAAAAACATTAGGCGCAAAAAACAAAAAAGAACTCATTGCGCGGGTAGGCGAAGAACTGTTTGTTGAAGAATGCAAGAAAAGCATCATGAAATACCACAAACATTGGGTCGACGCCGACACCATGCTGGGTATGTTCATAGACCAAGACAAAGCCTACTTCACCCACCAAGACCGATACATCGAACGTGAATGGCAGTATCTTAAACGGGCTTGGGAACAAAACCTGCTCGGCGAAGGACACTATGTTGTAGCTTACTGTCCGCACTGCCAAACTTCGTTAAGCAACGCAGAAGTCGGTTTAGGCTACCAAGAAGTAGAAGACCCTTCAATGCTTTTCAAGTTCAAAGTAGACCAAACCGAGAACGAATACTTCATCGTATGGACAACCATGCCTTTCACAATAATCACCGACATGATGCTGGGCGTAAAACCAGAAGAAGACTACGCCAAAGTCAAAGTAAAAGACGAAGTCTGGATATTAGCCAAAGAACGTGTCGAACCAATCATGGAAGAGCTGGAAATCGAAAACTTCCAAGTCACTGAAGTAATGAAAGGCAAAACCTTGGTTGGCAAAAAATACGATTATCCACTCAAAGATTTAGTTCCAAAACAAGGCGAACTAGACAAACACCCCCTAGTTCACACCGTAGTAGCCGAAGAATTCGTAGACGTCACCACAGCAACGGGAATAGTTCACCTAGCACCCGCAAACGGAGAAGACGACTTCCTAGCATCCCAAAAACGTGAACTACCCATGTTTGCGCCCTTTGGCGACGGAGCAATCTTCACCGAAGACGCAGGCGTGTTTGCTGGAAACTTTGTACGAAAAACTGACAGCATGGTAGTTGAAGAACTAGAAAAACGCAACCTTCTGTTGTCAATCAAGAAAATAAAACACGAATACCCGACCTGTTGGCGGTCTAAACACAAACTTGTTTGGTTGGCACGAAGAGAATACTTCCTTTGGACCAACAAACTAAACAAAAAAGTAGTCGACGCCGCACTTGATGTGGAATACTTCTTTGACAGCCCCAAAAACCGTTTTCTGGCATTTCTAAAAGAAGGCAAACCATGGTGTGTCTCACGAGACCGAATATGGGGTTCACCTTTACCTGTTTGGGTATGTGACGAATGCAACCATAAAGTGTTAGTAGCAAGCCGAAAAGAGCTAATCGAAAAAGCCATAGACTTGCCAGACAAAGATTTTGAACTTCACAAACCTTGGATAGACCGCATAAAACTCAAATGCGAAAAATGTGGCGGCAAAATGACCCGTGAACACTTCGTGTTAGACGTATGGCACGACAGCGGCTCTTCGCCTTATGCACGTTTCAGTGACGAAGAGTTTGAAAAGTTTGTTCCAACCGACTTTTTAACCGAAGCCGTAGACCAAACACGTGGCTGGGCTAACTCGCTGCTTTTAGAGCACATAATAATGACCGGAAAAGCAGAAGCTCCATACAAACAGTTTCTGTTCCAAGGTTTTGTGCTAGACGCCAAAGGCAGAAAAATGAGCAAAAGCCTAGGAAACGTGCTTGAAACAAGCCAAATGCTCAAAGAACGCTCCGCCGACATTTCACGTTACTACCTGCTTGGCAAATGTTCGCCAATAGATTCCATGAACTTTGACCCTAACGAACTCAAGAAACGGCCATACCAAGTCTTGAGCACCTTCTATTATCTGCACAACTTCTTTTTGCAGAATGCCGAATACGACAACTTCGACCCAACAACGCACACTTTGCAGTGGGCAAAAACCGAAAACGTGTTAGAAAGCCCAGACTGCTGGGTTTTGTCTAAAGTTCAACGTTTAGTCAAGGTTTTCACACAAAAGGCTGAGGTGTGTGAATTTAATTCTGCTTTGTCTCAGCTGGAAGACTTTGTTGTCAACATACTAAGCCGCGAATACGTTCCCATGATCAGAAAAGACCTCTGGAGCGACGAACCCGAAACACTAAACCGCAGACTAGCAGTCTATGCAACGTTATACTATGTTCTAAGAAAACTGGTTCTATTATTCAACCCCGCAACACCGTTTCTGAGCGAAGCACTGCACCAGATGATATACAAAGAACTTGACAACTCCCTTGCAGAAACAGTAAACCTTGAAGACTGGCCAGAACCCGACCAAGCCTTAGAAGATGACGCTCTGGAAGAAGAGTTTGCGATTCTGCAAAAAACATTGCCTTTGGTATATTCTGCTCGTCAAGATTCACAGCTAAAACGGCGCTGGCCACTGGCAAAAGTGGTAGTTGTTGCATCAACAAATGTTCATAATGCAATCAAGAAGCTTGAGCCGCTGTTTTTGGAGCTTGCAAACATAAAATGTGTAGAATACGCTGATTCTGTTCCTGATGTTGATTCTGAACTGTGGGCAACTGCGACTGAAGATGAAATAACTGTGTTGGTTGACAAGGTTCGTGACGACTCCTTAGAAGGCGAAGGCTTGATGCGTGACCTAGCTCGACGAGTTCAAGCCCTGCGTAAGGAGCTTGGATTCTCTCCGACTGATATTGTTGATGCGGTGCATCTTGCAGAACTGGAACCACGAAACGTTGAGTTGCTTAAACCATACATCGCGGAAATGGAAGGTCTTGTTCGCACCAAAAAGATTCACATTCACGATAATGCTGACGAATTCAAAGCAGACTGGCACCAAGACAAGTTAGACAAAAAGAAGCTCTACATTGCCGTGGTGTAAACTCCACTTTTTATTTTCTCTTTTTTCTTTAAGCGTAAAATGTAAATCAGTCGACTAGCAAGCGAAGCCGCAGAACAAACTGCTATACCCGCTATTACTATGTTGTAAACCAGTTGTTCAGGAAAAAGAAGTGTTAATCCTACTGCTCCAAACATCAGGCTTCCGTAGTATTTTCCGATTGGGTCGTAGATTGTCTGTTTTGTGTAGATGTTGCTTAAAATGAACTGAACAAAAACCAAAGTGATGAGAACAATAATCCACTCAGGGTAAATATCTGCAACAATGAACGCAGAGAACATTCCAACTACAAAGACGAAATCAGCCGAGACATCAAAGTATGAGCCAAGCTTGGAAGTTGTGTCAAACTTTTTTGCGATGTGGCCGTCCAAAAAGTCGGTAGATACTGCAAAAAGAAACAGGGCAATAGACAAGATTTTGTTTTGTTGGAAAAAAAAGTAAACAAGAACTGGTAAAGAAACTACTCGCAAAGCAGTGATTATCAGCGGAACTTTATCTGTTTGCAACGAACAGGTCTCTTCCCGATTGCTCAGCAATTTCCAGTGGGTCGCCGTCTCCTACGTTTGGTACTGCGTAAACCGAGACAATAGTTTCTATGTTGCCGTTGTGTTCCTC
>JAOZIC010000178.1:5986-8569 GCA_026014605.1 Candidatus Bathyarchaeota archaeon | reverse complement strand
GTGTTGTTGTTTGGGATTCCTTCAAAACGGGATGAAACTGGTTCAGGGGCATTTGATTCCGAAGGGGTAGTTCAAAGGGCTGTTCGTAAACTTAAGAATACTTTTGGCGATGAACTGGTTGTAATAACTGATGTCTGTTTGTGCGAATACACAAATCATGGTCACTGCGGCATCGTAAAAGACAACCAAATCCTGAACGATTCCACCTTAGAATATTTGCAGAAAACTGCTGTTAGCCACGCCCAAGCTGGAGCAGACCTTGTGGCTCCTTCTGCCATGATGGATGGACAGGTTGGTTTTATCCGAAACAAGTTGGACGATTCAGGTTTTAGCGATGTTGGTATAATGGCTTATTCTGCAAAGTATTCTTCTTGCTTTTATGGTCCGTTTCGTGAAGCCGCCGATTCAGCACCATGTTTTGGAGACCGCAAATCCTACCAGATGAGTTACACAAACCAGAACGAGGCAATGCATGAAATGGAGCTAGACGCACACGAGGGTGCCGACATTTTGATGGTAAAACCTGCCTTGTCGTATTTGGATATTATTCAGTTGGCTAAATCGAATTTTAGTTTGCCCGTTGCCGCGTACAACGTGAGTGGAGAATATTCTATGATTAAAGCGGCTTCCCAGATGGGTTGGATTGACGAAAAAGCTGCAGTTCTAGAAACCTTAACTGCAATCAAACGGGCGGGCGCTGACATTATTATTACCTATTTTGCTAAGGATGTGAAATCGTGGTTGAAACAACTGTAGAAAAAAGCGTGTCCGAGGGACTCTTTGAACGCGCCCAAAATATTCTACCCAGCGGAGTAAACAGTCCTGTCCGAGCGTTTAAGCCGTACCCCTTTTTTGTCAAAAGTGCACAAGGGTCAAGACTAACCAGTGTAGACGGTAACTCGTTTATCGACTACTGCATGGCTTATGGTCCAATGATTTTAGGGCACTCCTTTGAAGGCGTTTTAGATGTAGCAAAAGCCCAGCTTTCAAAGGGTACACTTTACGGGGCACCCACAGAGAAAGAAGTAAAACTTGGCGAACTAGTACGCGAACTGTTTCCGTCCATGGAAATGTTGCGGATGGTCAACTCTGGCACAGAAGCAACCATGCACGCAATACGTTTAGCCCGAGGATTTACAGGAAAAAACAAGATAATTAAATTCGAAGGCTGCTACCACGGTGCCCACGACTATGTTTTGGTGAAAGCGGGTTCTGGTGCAACTTCTTTTGGGGCACCTGATTCTCTGGGAATACCCCAAGAAACAACAAAAAACACCATAGTTTTACCATACAACAACCTAGAATCCTTGGAAGACACACTCAAACAACAAAGCAGTGACATCGCCGCAGTAATTGTTGAGCCCGTAATCGGGAATGCTGGTTTGATACTGCCCCAAAAAGATTATCTGCAAAATCTGAGGCGCTTAACAAAAACTTATGGTGTTTTGCTTATTTTTGACGAGGTAATCACTGGGTTCAGGCTTGCTCTAGGCGGTGCACAAGAATATTTCCAGATAAAACCTGACCTGACAACCTTAGGAAAAATATTGGGTGGCGGTTTTCCGATAGGTATGTTTGGGGGACGAAAAGAAATCATGCAACATTTGTCGCCTTCGGGCAAAGTGTACCAAGCGGGGACTTTTAGTGGTAATCCTGTTTCTGTTTCTGCTGGGTATGCTGTTGTCCAAACTTTGCAAAAGAACAAGGACGAAATCTATCCTAAACTTGAACATAACTGCGAAATCTTAACGAAAGCAGTTGCGGATTCAGCTTCAGACCACCGTTTAACCGTTCATGTAAACAACATTGCTTCAATGTTTCAGGTATTCTTTGCACCAAAACCAGTAACAGACTATGCCAGTGCGAAATGTTCAGACACTAAAAAATTCTATGTTTACTTCAAAGAACTTTTGAAATCTGGTGTTTTTGTTCCCCCCTCCCAGTTTGAAACATGTTTTCTGTCAACAGCACATACACAAAACGATTTGCAAAAAACCGTAGATGCTGTTGATTGTGCATTAGCCAAAGTTTCTGCTGAATGCGGGTGTGTTGCATGATTTTGACTTGTGGTACCCGTGGAAGTCAACTTTCGTTGGTTCAAACCAACAATGTTTTGAAGTCCTTGCAAGATTTCCATCCTGAGGTCAGCTTCAAGGTCAAAGTAATCAAAACCTTAGGCGACACGAACCAAAACATTTCACTTTTTTCTTTGGACCGAAAAGGAATCTTCGAAAAAGAGATAGACCAAGCCATAGAAAACGGTGAAGTAGATTTTGCGGTTCACAGCCTCAAAGATGTTCCTATCCTCGAGCACTCAGAAACAACAATAGCTGCTGTGCCCAAACGCAATTCTCCCCATGATACGTTGGTTTCGAAAGATAACATCCCCCTGACTGAGCTGCCGAAAGGTGCAGTTGTTGGCACAAGCAGTTTGCGGCGGATGGCTCAGGTTATGCATCTTCGTTCTGATTTGGTTGTGAAGCCGATTCGGGGGAATGTTGATACCAGAATTAAGAAAATAAAACGAGGCGACTACGACGCAGTAGTTGTTGCTGAGGCTGGGCTTAAACGGTTAGGTTTAGA
>JAOZIC010000178.1:0-5886 GCA_026014605.1 Candidatus Bathyarchaeota archaeon | reverse complement strand
TTTTGCAGAAGGCAAACTTGAAGATGCCCAACAGTTAGGCAAACAGGTTGCAAAGAGCCTTCTTGAGCAAGGTGCCAAAAAATTAGAGGCTGAATGGAGGGAAAAGTATGGCACGTGGTAAAGTTTTTCTTGTGGGTGCCGGACCAGGAGACCCCAAATTGTTGACTTTGAAGGCTGTTGACGTTCTGAAACAGGCTGATGTTGTGGTCTACGACCGTCTAGTTTCTGAAGTAATACTTGACTATGCTCCCCAAACTGCTGAAAGAATCTATGTTGGAAAAAGCTCTGAAAAACATGAGCTTTCTCAACAAAAAATCAACGAATTACTTGTACGTTTAGCTCTTGATGGTAATTGTGTGGTCAGGCTGAAAGGTGGCGACCCCTACGTTTTTGGTAGAGGTGGAGAAGAAGCCCAATTCTTAGCCGAAAAAAATGTTGCATTTGAAGTTGTTCCCGGAGTCACTTCTGCTGTGGCTGCGCCTGCCTATGCGGGTATTCCTGTTACTCACCGCGATTTTGCTTCATCTTTTGCTGTTGTAACTGGTCATCAAGCTGCGGACGCAGAGCCGTCTATCGATTGGGGTCGGTTAGCTGGTTCTGTAGACACCATTGTTGTTTTGATGGGTGTCGGGTCGTTAGAGTCTACTGTATCTTCTTTGATGGATGGTGGTTTGAGTCCTGATGTTCCTGTTGCTGTAATTGAGTGGGGAACCACAAGCAAGCAGAGAAGTTTGGTTGGAACCCTATCTACTATTTCTGATCTAGCCAACGAAAACTGTGTGAAGCCTCCCACAGTTGTTGTAGTTGGCAAAGTTGTTAGTTTAGGAAGCAAACTGTCATGGTTCAAGACAAGTTAACATTACGTGGAAAAACTGTTGCATTAACTAGACCTCGCGACCAAGCAACAGAAACTGGCAAACTTGTTGAAAAGTATCAAGGCAAACCCTACTATATTCCTTCAATAGAGATTACGCCCACCTATGACATTGAAGCTGTGAACACTTTTTTTAATGCACTAAAGAACCGTAAAGTAGACCTTGTTGTGTTCATGAGCGTCAACGGAATTAAGTACCTGCTGCGTTGTGCACAAGCATTGGAACAAGAAACAGTGCTGATGGACGGTTTACAAAAAACTGTGATAATGGCTGTTGGTCCAAAAACAGCAAGCGCCCTAAAAACTTACAACCTTAACGTTGGTTTGGTCCCAGAAGAATATAGTTCAACTGGAATCTTGCAGTGTTTACAGGATTACGGCGTTTCTGCTAAACTGATTTACATTCCCCGAACCAGAGGCGCCACCGCCGAGTTATCAAACAGCCTCAAAAAGTTAGGTGCTAACGTGCAAGAAGTTTATGTTTACGAATCAAAACTTGTCCAAAACAATGAATCTGCAAAACAGTTTCTTCAGGATTTGGTTGACAAAAAAATTGATGCAATAATTTTTGGCAGCTCATTATCCGCAAAACACCTGTTTCAAATGCTCGAGACGTATATTTCCCAAAAAAAGTTACTTGACTTAGTTAATGACAACCTGACAGTCGTTGCAATAGGACCAGTAACCGCAAAAACTCTAACAAAACTGGGACTGAACGTTGACGTAATGCCTGACACATACCTGTTCGAAAAAGCTTTGGACGCGCTGGCTCAATATTGGGCTGTATGATTGGACAGTTTTCTTCTCGTTTTACCGTTTACTTTTCCGTCTGTTCATGCAACCTATTCAGCAAAAGAAAGCCAGTTTAAATCTTTGTACACGGTTATGCAACCGTTTTCGCCTCTGCGTTTAGGTGTTCTGTTTTTGTTATGATTATTGTTTTGTGGTCTCCAACTTTGGTGTTGGGTACTAGGGTCATGAATCCTTTGATTTTGGTTATGCCTACACCGTTGGGGGTTGCGTCTGTTATGTCTACCTCGTATTGGTCGCCAACTTGAAGGGGACACCGTACTTGGTTTCTGCCTCTGCTTTTGGCGTTTTTTTGACTTTTCTTCATGAAAGCTTCAACCACATAACCTATAACGGCACATGGTTATAAAACAACAACTTTACGGTAGTATTTGCTGTCTTCGGTCTTTTTTATGCCATCATGAACAGTTCCAACCAGATACGGCAACCAGTACTGTTCCTGCAAATCCAGGTCTGCGCCCGCAACCGACACCGCAGTCCTTTTTGAAACTGCTCCTGCTTGTTCAATTTTTTTGATAATCCGTTCACGCATTTTAATTTCCGTCTTTGACATCCACATACACATACATCTCCCTTTGTTATTGAAAAGAACACCCAAAATAAACGACTGAAACGACAAACCTCTGCCGGCATTCACTAAGAGAATTCTACAACAACATAATTCTCATGGTCACATATATACCTAAGCAAAAAACAACAAAAAAACAAGGGCAAACTAAGGCTTAGTACCACCCAACAATGCGACCTCAAGCCACTTCCAAAAACAATCAACATCCTCAAACCCAATTTCACGCAACCAATTAAGCTGAGTACATACATCTAACAACTTGTTTGACGGGTCATCAGTTATCTTAGATTTACCAATAGCAACCAAAAACTTCTCATGCAACACCTCCGAAGGCGACGAAACATGCTCCAGATTAAGAAAAACACCACCCGAAACTAAAACATCAAAAATTTCGGCATACAACTCCCGCTTACGCTCATCAAACACATGATGAATCGCCAAACCAGAAACAACCAAATCAAACCGCCCACACCACTCTTTTGGAAGCGGCACGTTAAGGTCATGCTTGACTATCTCCACATTCTTGTTATCTTGGAACCTTTTTCTTGAGAGCTCAAGCATTGGCTCACTAAAATCTAACCCAATACCTCGTGCATTTGGGTTTTTTTGCAAAACTAACCAAAGCAACCTGCCGTCGCCAGTACCCAAATCCAGTACATTTTGTACACCGGAGGGAATCTGTTCCAAAAACGCGTTATTTATCTCTTCTTTATGCGGACGGCTGTCAACAATCTCAAGGTAGCCGCTTACATGCTCCGCAGACCGCCACTTGTTCACATCAGGTGTGTTGCCATTTTTCATTTTACATCCCACAAACTTGGAAATGTTTCTGTGTTTTATTCACATGACCTTGACCTATATTAGTATACTAATAACAGTGCATTGTTGAAAACAATCTTTTTTCAGAAAAATTCCAGCACCACAAACTTCGGTGCCAAAACTTCACACAAACGTGACACATACTAGAAAACTAATAGAGGCACATTCTTGAAAGTAATCTTGTTTCAAAAAATTGCAGCATCGCCAAAAACTTGGTATATAAAATTCATGCACAATAGCATAACAGTAAAATATATTGAAAACAGCCCCAAAACAGAGCTGACTTTTGGTTATATTGTCAGTTGTTTTTTGCTATGTTTGTTAACCAAATAATTAAATATGCAATAGAGATTCTACGTAAATCATGAGCTTTAAAGAGTGGATCATACCACAGGACAAAATTTTCTATACCCTTTTAGAAGAACAGTCAGAACTGGTGCTCAAAGCTGCAGAATTGTTTAAGGAAATGCTTAACCACCCCGAACAATTCTCAGAAAACGTAAAAAAAATGAGCCTGTTGGAACATGAAGGCGACGAAATTGTGCACAAAATGATTCACAAACTGCACAAATCCTTCATCACACCAATAGACCAAGAAGATCTCTCAAAACTCACCTCGTTATACGATGACGTATTAGACTACATAGACTCGGTTACGAACAGAATATTCCTTTTTCAAATAAAACAGCGAGACGAAGTGATAATCAAATTCGCAGAAATTATCGAAAAACAGGTCCGAGAAGTAAACGAAGCCCTAAAACAAATATGCAAAATGAAAAAAGATGAAATTGAAAAGAGCTTCAAAAAAGTCCACAGTTTAGAAAACGTAGCGGACGACCTTCACGACGACTCGATGGTTGCTCTGTTTAAAGAAAAGGACCCAATCAAAATAATCATCATGAAAGAAATCTACGACTTTCTTGAAGGTATCACAGACAAATGCGAAGACGTTTGCCTTGTCATTCAAGACATAGTTTTAAAGAATGCTTGATTGTATGATCGAAATAATCATAATTTTAGCGCTAATTCTAGCTATCATCTTTGGATTCTGGACAGGCTTTACTGACGCCGCTTACGCAACAGCGGGGATAGTCGCAACAAGGGCTGTGAAAACCAATCAAGCTATTGCTCTTTCAACAATTGGTTCGTTAATAGGTATGACCGTTTTTGGGTCAGCAGTTGCCAAAACAATCGGGACAGGAATAATTACAGAAGGATATGCCTCTGGCGAAGTAATTATAGCAACTCTAATTGGGGCATTAATTTTTGATGTTATCTTTTCTTGGGTATATTCATTGCCTATTTCGGAGACTCATGTTTTGATTGGTGGATTAATAGGAGCTGGTGTTGCTGCAGGAGGATGGGAAATCATTCAAGTCGGCGGTATTATTAACAAAGTAGTAATTCCGTTAATCACTTCCCCGTTTG
Source organism: Candidatus Bathyarchaeota archaeon (assembly GCA_026014605.1). GTDB lineage: Archaea > Thermoproteota > Bathyarchaeia > Bathyarchaeales > Bathyarchaeaceae > Bathyarchaeum. The sequence continues at coordinate 1,387 of JAOZIC010000178.1, read as the reverse complement.
TGGCCATTCTTGTAGCTTTTTCAATTACTGGCATACTCATCCGGGCGTTTCGAAACCGTCCCGCAAGCAAAATGAACAGACGATTTAAACGGTTACAAATTGTTGCAACATTTTTGTTTGCAGTCACTGATGCTTCAAACGACGCCCAAAAAGTAATGGGCATTATTACAATGATTCTATTTTATTATGGTTACATATCCGAGTTTGCAGTGCCGTTTTGGGTTATTATTGCTTCATATGTGGCAATAGCCTCAGGCGTCGTGTTTGGGGGTTGGAAAATTGTAAAAACAATGGCCACCAAAATAACCCGTGTTCGACCATACCAAGGGTTTGCAAGTGACCTATCAAGCTCTATGATTTTGGGTGTAGCAGCCTTTTTTGGACTTCCAATGAGTTCAACCCACATTGCTAATGGCACTTTAATGGGTGTAGGATTAACACGTGGAAAGAAATCAGTTAAATGGGGAACAATGCGAAGCATCATCTGGGCTTGGATATTGTCTGCGCCACTTGCAGCGGTTCTTGGCTATTTCCTTTATTATGTGATAATTATTTTCGCCTAACAACATTCTTATTACAACTGTTTTTATTTCATAACATAACGTACGACAATAAGGTGTTCAAAGTGGGAAAAATGGACCATCAACGAGGACAACAATTAACCCTACGGTGCCATAGCTGCAACCGTCCTTTGGGCGTATTTTATGTCCAAAAAAAGGTGACAGACACACCAAAAATTGAAATGTTGAATGGTTCGTTGCACAAAACACCACAAGGAACATTGATGCTTCATGTAATATGCAAATGCGGCGAAAAAACAGTTTTTGAAAACCGCTCCGGAGAAATAACCAAACAAGGATGGCGACGATTAACCCATTGAACCAAAAAACTGCAATTATTCTCACATTGTTGATAGTATTCTGTTTTGTTCCTGTTGCCAAAACCCAAACAGGCACCTTGGTTACTGTTCATTTTATAGACGTCGGACAGGGAGACTCCATATTCATCGACACCGCAAACAAGGACGTACTAATAGACGCAGGCTCCGCTTCTGCATCCCAGACTGTGCTAGATTATCTGGCTGACCTTAACATAACACATATAGACTATGTTGTAGCGACCCACGCTCACGAAGACCACATCGGCGGTTTGGTTGATGTATTAGATTCGTTTTTAACAATTGATGAAGTGTTAGTAAACAACCATACGCGAACCACTCAGGTATACCAAAACTTCATCACAAACGCCCAAAGATACAATGTAACCGTTGCAGAACGCGGACAAGTCATAACCTTAACAGAAACCGCCAGTATGACCGTTCTAAACCCCGTTCAACCCTTGGAATTTAGTGACCCAAACGACAACAGCATCGTACTCAAACTGCAAG
>JAOZIC010000053.1 GCA_026014605.1 Candidatus Bathyarchaeota archaeon | reverse complement strand
CACCTGTACCACGCCACCCATGTATAATCAAAGTTTGGATATCTCGGTTGAGATAGTAGATATTGGGATTTACGCATGCAGAGCAGGCTTCTCATGGTGAGAGCAAAAAAGCATACAGCAAAAAACGGTAATAAATCTTATGAATCCACAGAAACTAAACAGGTAACTAAGCGGTGATTCAAGTTGGATTTACTGAGCATTTACATCTTAAACCTCATAGTAACAATAGCAATGTTTACGGTTCTGGTTTTTCGGGCATGGGTGGAACACAAAAACTACAGACTCATGTGGAAGGAACTAGAGTGGAGAAGAACCAGCGAAACCGCAGTCAAGATACTAAAAGCCGAAAAAAGCCTTTTCACCAAAATGGAAGGCGGTGAAGAACTGTACGAAATGCTTTGTGAACTGTTTAACACCAAAAACAACAATAGCTAACAAAACTACAGCGGTTCTCTGGCAACAGTCAAGATTCTAACATAGTCTGCGGTGTCGTCACACGCATCAGCAACATGCTCCATCTCTTCGATGAGGTCTTTAAGCAACAAAGTTGTTGCGCAATCAATTTCTTTAGAGTATTCAAGAAGCAACGCCTTGGATTTCATGTATTTTTCGTCCACGTAACCCTCGATTTCGTCGATTTGCTTGGCAAGCTCCATTGCTTTTTCGGGGTTTGCTCCTAACTGTTCGATTGCTTTACGCAAAGTTTTGGCACAATTTACCAAATCTTTGGCGGTTTGCGCAAACTGCTCCCACATCACTTTTGGAACATGGGCTTCTAAAAGCAAAATAACTGCCCGAGAGGCGTCTTTGACGTGGTCTGCCATCTGGTCTAACCGTTTTACTAGGTGCATGATGTCTTCGCGGTCTTTGGATTGCAGGCTACCGCAGGTTAACTCCTCAAAAACTGCGCGGCGTAGCTCGTCGATTTCGTGTTCGATGTCAGAAAGTTTGTTAAAAGAGTCCACCGCTTTTCCTTTGTTACCGTCTAGGGCAGCGTTAATTGATTTTTCAAGCTCGATTACAGTATCGATAGCCAAGGTCATCTGCCTGTCTGCCATTTCCAGCACTTTGGATTTTCTTCGCCTCGCAAACCAACGCTCCAAAACCGTTCACCCATGTTATAATCAGGCGTTTTTGTGCCTGTTCATAATAAGTTACAAACATGCACCCTTAAACTTTCTCCAAAACATGGCAT
>JAOZIC010000217.1 GCA_026014605.1 Candidatus Bathyarchaeota archaeon | reverse complement strand
AAATCTAAAATACAACATACATGAAAAACCACGTTAGGAGGAACAAAAAATGGGAGAAGCAATAATGAATATTGTTGAAAAATACACGAAGAACAAACTCATAGCTTATTTTCTGATGTTATGGGCTGCTACATTCTTCTTAAGTTGTATCAGCGGGTTCTTGTGGCTTGCTGGGGGACATGAGCAATCAATACTTGACACATTAGTTGATGTTCTTTGGAACTTTGCTGACTTAGGTTGTGCGGCAGTTCTCGCAATGTTAGGACTAAAATTCCTCAACCAAGAAGAAAAAGTTCAAGAAGAGTAAACTACCACAAAATCCCCTTTTTCTTTTTTAGCAATTCAGTATATCGTTAAATCATCTTTTTTTCTGTTTGACTTAACTCAAGTTTAGCATTCACAAGCTTTTCGTAAAGTGCCATAACCTTTGCAGCGTTTTTACTCACAACCGCTTTTAGCAGGTCGCCTTCAATTTCTGCAACTTCTAAACGTTGATAGTAATCTAACGATTCTTTAAAGTGCGCCAAAACGATTTTGCCCGTTAATATCGGATGATTGTTTGTTACGTTTGCTTCTGCAAAACGGACTCCATGTTCCAACTCAACCTCAAGCCCAAGCTTAAAATCTTTTAATTCAATGTTCATGCCTGCTGCGTCAAGTTCAGCGAGTATTGTTTTTGCTTCTTCCGGTAACACTTCAGCCTTTTTGAGCAAAGTCCAATCTCTGATTTTTAGTTCTTTGCAGACTCTTTTCACTTCTTGTACAGAAACATAATCTGGAAGCTCCATAAAATCTCCCTAACATACTTTGATTACTGCAGATTAAAGAGTTACCATTACGCACATGCTGTTAGTAGTATAACACCGACTTTCTTGGAAACACTTGAGACGCTAACACCAAAACCCCTGATATTAAACAAAACACTCCAACAATGAACAGGTATAACCCTGAAACCAGACCGCTTGGCTGAATCGTATTTGCAGTTAACGTGTTGCCGTACACATTGAAGACGATACCCAACGCGATTAAAATGCTTCCAAATATAATCAACGTTGTCCGCAAGTTACCCACACATCCAAAAACTGTCTGTTTACTGTAAAGAAAGGCTTTATGAACATGGACTTTTGACTGCCAATTTATACTAAAACATAACTTTAGGTGCTGTTTTGTCTTATTCGAATACATCGTAAGGTTAATAGGTCAGCTTATCGTCTAGCATGCTAGTTCACACTCCAAAAAATGCAGGTAACCCCTTCATTATGTGAAAAAATAATATGTTGACAAGAATTTAGGAGAATAAAACCATGGGAAAAATAGTAATCGCATACAAAATTTTACCATCCGAATCAACCGTAGACCTTGACGTGTTATTAGAAAAATTGAAAGCAGAACTAGCAGAAGTTGCTGCAATACAAAGAACTGAAAAAGAACCCATAGCTTTTGGTCTATGTGCACTGAAAGTTACCATGGTTTTAGCCGAAAAAGAAGGCATTTTAGACGAAACAGAAGATAAGATAAAAAGTATTGAAGAAGTTGGACAACTTCAAGTCTTGGGAATGACTAGGCTTTAATTTCGTCAAAGTTTAAATATCAAATGGCTCCTTTCGACAACAGGGGAGCTTAACATTCACACAACTAAAGGATGGACAAGCAAGTGAGCGAAGTACAACTTAGAGTCGAGGACGCTCGACAACGCGACGTTTATCGGGGAATCGCCCGAATTGACCAACAAACCATGCAAAAACTGGGCATATCAGCGGGCGACGTAATCGAAATTGTAGGAAAACGAAACACCGCAGCCATAGCATGGCCAGCATATTCTGAAGACCAAAACCGTGACATCATCCGAATCGACGGTTTCACCCGCAAAAACGCGGGCGTAGCCATGCACGAACTTGTTACAATTCACCCCGCAAAAGTAAGTAACGCCACAACCGTGGTTTTAGCTCCAATCGACATGAAACTAAACGTTGACGAAGACTTCACAAACTTTGTCAAAAACAGGCTAATGGAACGAACCTTCGTAGAAGGCGACACCACCCTAGTAATGATGCTCGGACACGCCATACCGTTCCGTGTAACCAAATCACGTCCACACGGAATCGTGAGAATCGGACACGGCACAAGCGTGCAAATCATGGCTGAGCCTGCTCCTGAAACCAAAGGTTTGCCCCGAACAACATACGAGGACATCGGCGGACTACATGAAGAAATTCAGCGTATCCGCGAAATGGTTGAACTTCCTCTACGGCACCCAGAGCTTTTCCAAAGACTCGGAATCGACCCACCAAAAGGAGTACTGCTTCATGGTCCTCCTGGATGTGGAAAAACATTGTTAGCCCGAGCCGTAGCAAACGAGTCGGAAGCTAACTTTTACTCAATTAATGGTCCAGAAATCATGAGCAAATTCTACGGCGAATCAGAAGCAAGACTAAGAGAAATGTTCCAGCAAGCACAAAAAAATGCACCAAGCATAGTTTTCATTGACGAGCTTGACGCTATTGCTCCTAAACGTGAAGAAGTAACCGGAGAAGTTGAACGACGAGTAGTTGCTCAGTTGTTGGCGTTGATGGATGGGCTTTCTGGCAGAGGATATCTAATTGTTATCGGTGCAACAAACAGGCCTGAAGCGTTAGACCCCGCGCTGCGAAGACCTGGACGTTTCGACCGCGAAATCGAAATTGGAGTACCTGACCAAAAAGGACGTTTTGAAGTTCTTCAAATTCACACACGAGGTATGCCTCTGAAAGATGATGTTGATTTGGATAAACTTTCGAAAATGTCTCACGGTTACACAGGTGCTGACCTGTCTGCGTTAGGTCGCGAAACCGCAATGAAGGCGTTACGCAGATACTTGCCTGAGATTAACCTAGAAGAGGAACGTATTCCTCCAAGTGTATTAGAAAAGATGGAAGTTCGCATGGAGGACTTCTTGAACGCATTCCGCGAGATTACACCAACTGCGATGAGGGAAGTCTACATCGAAGTGCCAAGTGTTCACTGGTCAAAGATTGGCGGTTTAGAAGAAATTAAAGAAGACCTCAAAGAAGCCGTTGAGTGGCCACTGAAGACCCCTGAGGTTTTCACCAGAATTGGTATTCGTCCACCTAAAGGCATCATGTTGTATGGTCCTCCAGGATGTGGTAAAACACTGTTGGCTCGTGCAGTAGCAACCGAAAGTGAAGCGAACTTTATCACCATTAAAGGTCCTGAAGTGTTTTCCAAGTGGGTTGGAGAATCAGAAAAAGCAATTCGTGAAGTTTTCCGTAAGGCTAGGATGGCTTCGCCTGCTGTTATTTTCTTTGACGAGTTTGACTCACTGGTTCCTGGTCGTGGTATGGGTTATGCTGATAGCGGAGTTACTGAACGTGTTATCAGCCAGCTGTTAACCGAGATGGATGGTCTTGTTTCGTTGGAGGATGTTGTTATCATCGCCGCAACTAACAGGCCCGACATTATTGACCCTGCTATTCTTCGTCCTGGACGGTTTGACCGCCTGATTTATGTTCCTGAACCAGAGGATGACAGTCGGCTTGAAATCTTTAAGATTTACACTGAAAATATGCCTCTTGCTAAGGATGTTAACTTGGGCCAGTTGGTTGCGATGACCAAAAAGTATTCTGGTGCAGACATCGAAGCGCTTTGCCGAGAAGCTGGATTAAACGCGTTGCGCAGGGACATTGACGCTAAAGAAGTAAACGCCACCGACTTTAGGAAGGCAAGTGAGAAGATTGGTCCTTCGATTATGCCGAACATGGAAGCTTGGTATCGTAATTTCATGAAGAATGCTCGTCAACTAAAGAAGCCCACAACTCCTGTGGCTTAGCATTACTATTATGGTGTTTGAAATATGACTATGAAAACTTGGAAACCTCATCCGCTAATTACTCAGATTCAAGAGTTTTTGGAGCGGAAAGGTCCGATGACCGACACAGATTTGTTCGACTTGCTAAAAGGCACTCATGAGGGTGTTGGCTTTAGCGAGTTTAACAAGGCTCTGCTGAAAATGGAAATTGAGGGCAGAATCTTTGTTTCAGCTCGCACTAAAGGTAAACGGCGTGTCGAACTAACAGAGCCTTCAACTGAGTAAACATGTCTTTGAGCCCGTTTTTTGGCTCAACCCTTTGACCTTTACTGGTGGTGAACAGGTTTGGGTGTGAATTTAAGAGTATTAATTCCGAAAACTGTAATCGACTTCAAGAGTTTAAGCAATAAATCTGTGGCTATCGACGCGTATAATGCTCTTTACCAGTTTTTGGCTATTATCCGTCAACCCGACGGCACTCCACTAAAAGACAGGACAGGCAAAATTACCAGCCATCTAAGCGGCTTGTTTTATCGTTCTGCAAAACTTGCCGAAATGGGAGTTAAAGTTGCTTACGTTTTTGATGGCATAGCACCTGACCTTAAAGAAGCAGAAATCAAACGTCGAGCCAAAGTTAAAGCTGAAGCACTTGTGAAGTATGAAGAAGCCAGACAAGACGGTGACATGGAAAAGGCGCGCAGGTATGCGCAGATGACTTCTAAACTGAAAAGTTACATGCTGGACGACTCGAAACGGTTGTTAACTGAGATGGGGATTCCTTGGATTCAAGCTCCCCAAGAAGGTGAAGCTCAAGCCGCGTACATGACCATTAAAGGTGACGCTGATTATTGTTCCAGCCAAGACTACGACAGCCTGCTTTTTGGTGCAACTGCTCTGGTTAGAAATGTTACCATAAGCGGTAGACGAAAGGTTCCGCGAAGAAACAAGTACATCGAAGTTGTGCCCGAAGTCATGAAACTTGCTTCCGTTCTAAAAGAGCTGGAAATCACTCGCGAACAATTAATCGACATAGCAATCTTGGTGGGTACAGACTTTAACCCCGAAGGCACCAAAGGCATAGGACCAAAAACTGCGTATAAACTAATCAAAGAACACGGAACCCTTGAACAAGCCCTGCCAACCTTGGAGAATGTGGAGTTTCCGGTTAACCCGCAGCAGATTCGGGACATTTTTCTTAATCCCAAAGTAACCGACAACTACAAACTGGATTGGAAACAACCCAATGTGGACGGTGTAATCGATTTTCTGTGCCGCGAAAAAGATTTCTCCGAGGACCGTGTGCGTAGTACGCTTAAGCGGATGGCTGATGGGATGCGGGAGTCTAAGAGTAAACGGACTCTTGAGTCATGGTTTGGCTAGTTTTGTTACAGTTCGAATCCGTGTTTGCCGATTAACGGAACAAACGAGACTCCGCCCAAGTTTTCTTGCACCGTTTCGTTGCCGATTTTTCTGACTCGAAGCAGTGTCTGGTAGAACTGGGCTCCACCAACGGGTACAAGTAGTATTCCCCCGTCTTTTAGTTGGTTAACTAGGGGTTGTGGGACTTCGGGTCCTGCGGCTGCGACTAAGATGCGGTCATATGGGGCTTTTTTTTGGTATCCTAGTGTTCCGTCTTGGTGGATTACGGTGATTCTGTTACTGTAACCAGCCTTTTCTATGTTGTTTTTGGCGTATGCTGCCAACTGTGGCAGTCGTTCAACTGTGTAAACGTGCCCCCAATTCTCTTCTGGTTCGTCTGAAGGTGCAACTATTTCAGCTATGGTTGCGGCGTGCCACCCTGAGCCTCCGCCTACTTCTAGGACTTTGTGTCCAACTTCCAATTCTAGGGCTTCATCCATTATGGATACCATGTTTCGCCCAGTCAACCGCACCGTGTCGACCAAGAGGCGCAGAAGCCGTTTGACCAAAACCAATCGGAAGCGGGCAATCCGTACAAGCAGAACCTTTCACGTTATCTGGAACAAAACCGTCACGGGGAACCCGACGCAACGCCCTGATAACTTTAGGCGACCGCAAAACACCTTTGCCTTTCAGTTCTTTAATTAAACCGTTCCAAGACTGGCTACTCATAACTCACCCCAACTATTCTACGTGAAAGTGAGACATAAGATTTAACCTCACACTAAAAAGGTGTAAACATCATTGGCAGTTTTTCGTGTTCAGTAGACCTTGTTTGTAGCGTGGAACTGTAACGGCAGGGGAATACTTGTAAGGGGGATAAAATCATATTTTACAGCGTGAACCGATTTCGGGGTTTGTCCAGATGAACTTGAAAGAATATACTAATTGTGATGGTATTGCATTAGCTGATTTAGTTAGAAAAAAAGAGGTATCACCCAAAGAATTGGTGCAACTTTGTGTAAACGCAGTAGAAAAGGTCAACCCAAAAATCAACGCAGTAATAGAACTGTATTCTGACCGCATCAAAAACATAGACAACAACCCAATATCTGATGCCCCATTCGCTGGGGTACCATTCTTAATGAAGGACATAGGAGCCAGTGAAAAAGGGCGCCTTCAAGAAAGCGGTTCTAAGTTGATGAAAGGAAACGTTGCAGAAACTGAAGCGTTCTTAACTGCGCTTTTCAAAAAAGCGGGTTTAACTTTGTTGGGTCGAACAACAACTCCAGAGTTTGCTTTGGGAATTTCAACAGAATCAGTATTGTTGGGCGAAACACACAATCCTTGGAATCTGGAGATGATGGCTGGCGGTTCCAGCGGCGGTGCTGCGGCATGTGTTGCAGCGGGTGTTGTCCCGATGGCCCATGGAAGCGACAACGGTGGCTCAATCCGCATTCCTGCAAGTGCATGTGGGGTGGTTGGGCTTAAGCCTTCTCGGGGGCGTGTTTCTCTTGGTCCAGATTTTGGAGAAATTTGGCCTGGAATGTTACAAGAATTCGTGTTAACTCGAACTATTCGGGACACAGCCCTGATGCTGGATGCAGTATCAAAGCCTATACTTGGTGACCCGTTTATCATAAAACAGCCTCAACGTCCTTACATGCAAGAAGTGAACGCACCAACAAAGAAACTGCGAATAGCTTGGACAACTGATTCTTGGCAACCTAACAGTTCTGTGAACCCAGAAGTTGTCAGTTGTGTAGAGCAAGTAGTTTCTGAATGTGAGAACGCGGGTCATGAACTTGTAGAAGCAAGTCCAGTTTTTGATTACGAACAATACCTGCATTCCATATGCAACGCTTGGGCCTTTGGAATGTACGCGGGAATGGACATGATAGCCATGACCAAAGGGGCAACAATAAGTGAAGAAAATGTGGAGCCCGTGTTTTTGTCGTTTTACAAATACTCAAAGGGTCTGACTGGGGCTGACATGATGATGACCGAGTTTGTTTTGAACGGCATCAGGCGAATGTTTGGAAACTTCTTTGAACAATACGACCTGTTAATTACGCCAACATTAAAGAAATTACCCGAACCGCTCGGCAAATACTCGAAAACGCGCACAGACGTTGATTACATTGGTTATATGCGACTTTGTGATGAAACCCGAGTCCACACCACGGTACCTAATGTTACAGGACAACCCGCCATAACATTGCCTCTTGGACACAGCAAGTCAGGTTTGCCAATAGGTGTGCAATTAATCGCCAGATTCGGCGAGGAAGATACCCTGATTCGTGTATCAAGTATGCTTGAAAAACAGATGCCTTGGATTGACAGAATTCCACCTGTACATGCAAGCCGATAGTTTCTACGTCTAGTTTCCGTATCATAGCATACGTCTATGTGTGCATATGTTAGAAAAGCAGGCGTATGCATGGCGAGTTCATACTTTAATTTCAAACGTATTGACTGAGTGGAAAAACGGTACCCGCAGTGGGGTACAGTAAATTTGTGGTTTGTAAAAAATAAAGAAAAAAGGATGTAAAAAAGGTCGTTTTTTACATGTTATGAAGAAGTAATATGATACGTTTAGTATCTGTTACTTCTTGCTGGTCGTTTTTTAGCGTAGCATTCTCTGCAGTATACAGGTCTACTTTGGTCTGGTTTGAAGGGAACTTGACATTCCTTTCCACATTCTGCGCAGACTGCATTGTGCAATTCTCTTGGTCTACCATAAGACATTTTTACTTGGCACCTCCGATTCTATGACAAAACTAGGTTCCTTAGATCACTAATTCATAACTGATTATATCATAGTTATTTATAAACTTGTATATTTGCTAAGAACAACAAAAACCTGTGAATTAAATAATAAAAACAAGATTATGTGAAATCGAAAAATATTACCAGTAAAAACTTGCATTTTTCACATATGAGACTGTTTTGAGCTTTCGCATCTTTTAGTTCGCAAAGACGTTATAATGAAGTTTTTCTTTTCTACATAGACCCTCACGGGTCAAACCAGAAGATACGCGTAAGCACACAAATCTCTGGTGTTAAATGTTATTTAATAGAACATCAGATAGATTATGTTACCTCACTAAATACAAGATAATAATTGCTGATGGTTTGATTGGCGCGACAAACGTTAGACGAAATTGATACCGTGATAATAAAACAGCTGCTACATGATTCACGAACAAAATTTTCTGACATAGCAAAAGATTGTGGAGTCTGTACCGCAACAATAAGAAATCGGTTCCAACAACTGGAAAAAGACGGCGTTATTCTTGGGTCAACAGTTTTAGTTAATCCAACAGATTTAGGCTATGACACAGTTGTCAGCATTTATTTGAACGTCAAACCCGAAGGTGTAAAAAATCTCCTTGAGCAACTAAAGCAGGTGGACCTTTTTTCGATACACTACGACCTCACCAAAGCGATGAATGTTCACATTGAATTATACCTCAAAAGGAATGATGACCTGCAGGTTATCACCCAAAAAATTAGGCAAAACGAGGCAGTAATGGA
>JAOZIC010000174.1 GCA_026014605.1 Candidatus Bathyarchaeota archaeon | reverse complement strand
CCATCTTCTAGCTGCCAAGCACCGGGACCGCCAACAATTATTTTCGGTTTATGTTTTCTAACAGCAGGACTACTGAGCAGTTCCTTAAACTTGAGGTTGTTATAGGCTTCGCCCTCAAAAAGTTGAGTGAACGTTGACGTGGCGGGTGCGATACCTAAGGGGTCAGTTTCGGTGATTCCTAGAACTTTTGTGTTTGCGCCAACAACTTTGTCCAGATGGTCGGGATGAGCAACGATAATGTCGTCTGGATTAAAGCCGTGGTTAAGCAGTGCGGCTTGAATTTTTCGTGTACCACAAGGTGCAACGTTTACCGAACCGTCCGCGTTTACTGGAACAGAAGGACAAAACAACGAAAAATAGAGCCAATCAGGAATCAGCCCTTTTGGTACGCAGGCGCTGAACCCAAGGAATATTCCTCCGCTGTATTCGCTCATTAATGTTCGGTCAGCTGTTAAAACAACTTTATAGCCGCCAGTTGTTTTGTTGAACAATCGTCTCCCCCGAAGATGTTCAAAAATATAGTTTAATGCAGGTTTCATTTAACATAGTCGGTAGCGATGCTGTGTTTTGCGTAAAAAATTTGAAAAAATTTCATGTTTACCGCGAAAACCATAAAAGTAACCAGGGTCTAAAAAGAGCCAAGAGGATGATACATTGTTTCTAGCACCTTTTGTTGCTTCGCCTACGCCGGTAGTCCGTCAGATGCTTATTTTGTCTGGACTTAAACCCGGAGAAGTTTTGTACGATTTAGGTTCAGGCGATGGCCGCGCAGTGATAATGGCAGCAAAGGACTTTGGCGCAACCTCTGTTGGAATCGAATTAAGAGACGACCTAGCCAAAAAAGCATTAACAAACATCGAAGAGCTTGGATTAAACGACAAATCGGAGATTATCCAAGAAGACATCTTCAAGGTTGACCTTTCCAAGGCTAATGTTGTGTTTTTGTATTTAACGACCAGCGCAAACGAAAGAATCAAACCAAAACTGGAAGCAGAACTCAAACCAGGAACCCGAATTGTTTCTCATGACTATGAGGTTCTGGGTTGGAAACCGGAAAAAGTAACCAGTTTCTGTGAAAACCCTAAACTGGGTTATCCTTCTCACACGTTGTATGTCTACAAACGGTAGCCGTTGGTTACACCCGACCACTTGAAACTTGATTTGAAAATCAACACGGTTAAATTCAACTGTTTTTGAATAATGGCACATCAGACACACTTGTATTAATGGGCAGAGAACAATGAAACCTGTTTCGTGGCGACATATTCAATCATGGAGTTGCATCGAATGCGGTATGTGCTGCAAAGACTACAAGGTTGTGTTGTCGGTTGACGAGTATGTGAACATCGTCAAAACGTACGGTTTTGAAGCAGGGTATTCACAACGTAACAGGTTGCAGATAGCAAAAAAGGGCGACGATACCTGTTATTTTCTAACTCCGCTGGGCAGTTCGTGTGTTTGTGGGTTGCAGTACAAGAAACCTAAGGCGTGTAAGATTTGGCCGTTCAAAGTCGTTGCAACTCCGAAGTATGGTATGGCAGAGCAGGCGTTGTATCGTTACAAAAACAAAGACCTGTATGTCTACGTGGACATGGCATGTTCAGGGCTTACTTTTGGGACACCAACAGACGATTTCAAGTACAGAATTTTGCCAGAATTCATTGAGGTTGCCGCTGATTTGCGGGACACTCAGGTTCATTCTACTTCAAAAATCAATGTTAACAGCCGACGTGTTGACGTTAAAAAAGTGGATTTTAAAGACAAAACAGGTTAAGGCACGTAGATTGTGCCGTTGGAGAATATGTATTTGCGGTAGTATAGGTCTAGGGTTAGTTGGTCGTCGTAGATTATGTCCAGTTTAGTTCCATATTCTCGTAGTAAACTGCCAAAGTTTTCGCTAATTTCAAGCGATGGCGGGTCAGCTTCCCATAGTCCCCAGATTTTGTCCGCAGGTCCCCTAAAACCGTACGCATAACCTTCTGGAAGAACATACGCAACTCGGTCACTTACGCTGCTTGTTGTTCTTGGGTTTTCTTGGGCATATTGCCAAAACTGTTGCAGCGCGTCTAGGTGTTCATCTCGTAGGATGCTTTCGGTGTAGTCTTTGTTTGAGTCGAAAATCAGGATGTATTTTGCGCCGTTGTCATACGCTAAAACCAAATCTTCGTAGAGTTGCTCCCCTGATTCGATGTATGGTGGCTCGTTGTATGTCCAAGTAACGATAACACCCCAGTCCTTGTTGTTAACAGATGCTGCGCCTCTGCAAAGGGCGATGTTTAGTTGTCTGCTGTAGTTCCAGCCGAACTCTGCAAAAACTGTGTCGTAGCCTGCTTTGTAGTCAAACCAGTAAAGGGCATAGTCTGAAGTAAACAACGGGTAAGTTACTTCGTCAGTGTAATAGCGCGTAAGATAATTCAAAGACTCGTTGAGTTGTGTAACATATTGGTTGCTTGCGTCTGTGTAGTTTTCTGCTTCTCTTACATACGGATGTGCCATGTCTAATTGTTTGCCGCCAACTTCGTCAAAAGCGTATACTCCAAGAAACTTGTCGCCCCACGTTTGTTTGGCATACTCAAGCCACGGTGTTTGAATATACCAGCCAACCTCTGTGTAGATGAGAAACGAGAAGTCTCTGTCGTAGATGTATTGGCAGGCTTCGTTTAGCAGTCCAGGATTATATGTAATACCAGTGCTTCCAAGAACAATCAGGTTTGTGTAGTTGCTGACTTGGTCGACAAAGCTTTCGATTGCTTCAATGTGTGCGTAGGCTATTGAGACTCCAACAAAGAGTTCGAGTGGTTTTTCGGTGGTTTTGGTTGCTTCGAAAAGGGTAGCGGGTACAAACAGGGAAAAAAGCAGCAAAGAAACTGGAATAACTACAAAATATTGTTGTTTCATTTTTGCTAAGAAGGGCTGTACTTATGTTTGATTATAAACGTTTTTAAAAAACGCTGGGCGCAAAAGCGGTGCAAAGTTTCGCGCTTCATTTATAAACAATAACGCCGTTATACTCTTGTGAATACATTTGCGACCACCCTGCGAAGTTGTAGTACGCTCGGTTCTGCCCGCTTTTCGTTCTTTGGTAGCAAGAAGCCTGATAGAAAACTTCAACTTCTCCCAAGTGGCAGCCGCAAAAAAACTGGGAACAACCCAAGCATCCATAAGCCACTACATTTACTCAAAACGCGGAGAAAAAATGGTGAAACAACTGGAATCTTCGCCACCAGTCAAAGCAATCGTAGACGAAATCGCACAAGGCATAGCCGAAGACAAAATTTCTCCACTGGATGCGATGATGCATTTTTGCAAACTATGTGAAGCCCTAAGAGGCGGAGACCTAATATGCGATTGGCACAAGGGTTGCGTAGACCTTCCTGAATCGTGCAACGTTTGCCCCTCAACAAATAAAAAGCAATAGTAGTGCATATTTGTGGAGTTAAAATGGCAAAGAAACGTCGCAGGCATTTCCTTAAAGAAAAGGAAATCAAGAAGTTTTTCCAACAAGTTACTGAACAACTAGGATTAGACATCGAACAACAGTTTGGAACAAAAGTTCGTGTGGAAGTAGATGAAACAGAAACTGGGGAAGTTTTCTTTTTAAACAGCAAACCCTTGTTCGCAAGAGTTGACCAACAAGTATTTCCAACCCTAAACTTTGAGGAAGCCCTGTCCAATATCCCAAAAATAGTAGTTGACATGGGTGCTATTCCATATGTTTGTAAAGGAGCAGACGTGATGGCTCCTGGAATTACCAAAATCAGCGGTGAATTCAAGCAAAACGACCCTGTTATTATCGTTGACGAACGCCATAACAAGCCATTGGCGATAGGTTTTGCCCTTGTAGGCTCAGATGAAATGAAATCAACTAACCGCGGAAAAACTGTAAAAAATATGCACTACGTTGGAGACAAAATCTGGAACTACGTTAAGGGTTCTTGAGGGTGTTTTTTTGGGTCAATTCAAAAATTTTTTGCTAAAACAGCATGATTTCTTCAGTTAAAATATAAAATGCTATTTTGAAACAGCGTTTTTTTGAGATTAAAGGCTGCTTCGAGCGGAAATGTTTAAAATGAAACTTCTATTACTAATTAAGGAAGTGACATCATTTGCCAACATCAGAACGGGAGAACAAGAAAACTTCAAAGAAACCCTATCTGAAAGCCATGCCCCTGCGAACTCTTGCAGATGTAGAAGTCATCAAACACGAACTCGAGTTAGGTAATATCCTGATTCTTAAAATTACTCCGCTTGCCAGAAAAAGTATTGAAGAAGTCAAAAAAGCTGTAAACGAACTCTCTGAGTTTACTCAAACCATAAACGGTGACATCGCCAGCCTAGGAGAAGAACGTGTGGTTATTGTGCCAAAGGAAATTAAGATTTGGCGTCAAGCGCCAACTGTTTCTAAAGAACAAGTGCCTACCGCAGCTTGATTGTTTCCATTACTTCTGGAACAAGTGATTCTACGTTGTATTTTCGTTTAAACATGTGAGCCATGCTTAGGCTTTTTGATTTTTCGCCGTGAAGCACGATTATTCGTTCAGGTTTTGGTTTCATGCGTTGCATGTAGTTTACTAGTTGTCGCCTGTCACTGTGACCAGAAAAGCCTCGAACCGATTCAACTTGCATGCTTACGTTCATTACTTCCATTTTTCCTTTGGAGTTAATGATAGGAACATCCGACAAGCCCTTTTGAACACGTGAACCCATGGTTCCGTCGATTTGGTAGCTGACAAAGATGATTGTGTTTTTGCTGTCGCCTGCTAGCCGTTTGAAGTAGTCGATTACTGGTCCGCCTTCAAGCATACCAGAAGTTGCCAAGATTATGCATTGGTCGCCGTCTACGATTTCTTCTCTTGCGCTTGGGTGCTCAACAATTGTGAAGTAGTCGGATTGGAATGGGTTTACGCCTTCGTATAGGATGCTGTTTCGTACGTTTTTAGCTAGATATTCTGGGTAAGCTGTGTGGATTGCGGTTGCTTCTGAAATCATGCCTTCAACAAAAACTGGAGCCTCTTTAAGCAAGCCCCTTCGCATGTAATCGTCGATGATTAGCATGATTTCTTGTGCTCGTCCAACTGCGGGAACTGGAATCAAAACTTTGCCTTGACGGTCCATGGTTTCGTTGATTATTGAAGTAATTTTTTCTTCAGACTCTGCCCGTGTAGGCATAATATCTTCAGGTGCACCGTAAGTGCTTTCGGTGATTATGGTTTCTACTCGCGGGAACATGGACACTGCTGGTTCAAGAAGCATAGATTTGCCAAACTTGTAGTCACCCGTGTAAACTAGGTTGTGCAGTCCTTCGCCTATGTGAAGGTGAACCAGTGAAGAACCAAGAATGTGTCCAGAGTTATGTAATGTTAAACGGATGTCAGGAGCAATATCAGTTACTGCACCATACCGCAAAGGAATCGTGTGCATAACTGTGTCGCGGACATCTTTTTGACCATAAGGCGCCATAACACCCTGCTTGTTTGCTACATCCAAGTAGTCCATCTGAAGCAGAGTCATCAAACTTGAAGTCGGTGCAGAACAGTAAACAGGTCCGTCGTAGCCATACTTGAACAGAAATGGCAGAAATCCACAGTGGTCCAAGTGAGCATGGCTAATAACAACCGCATCTAAACTGTCTAAATCAAACTGGGGCATATCCAACCTTGGAAACGCCTTAAGTGAACTTGTAGAACCGGGGTTAATACCACAATCAAGCAAAACGCTGCTTTCCATGGTTTGAATAAGAATTGCTGAGCGTCCTACTTGACGAAAACCGCCCAAAGCGGTTAGGCGGACGTCGCCTGTTTCGTTTGTTGTGGGTCTAAAAATTCGTTCTCCGATAGCTCGAAGGATGCGTTCGCGTTCTTTGCTTTCGGAGTATAGAAAGTGTCTCATGTGTGCAATAATTTTGGATGGAATTGGAGGGCTTCGTAGTATTTTGGGTCTCCAGTGTGTTTGTTTGATTATGTCTTGGAGAACCTCTCCGTTTTTCCCGATTACCACTCCGGGCTTTTTTGCCTCGATAATTACTTCGCCAAGGCTTGGGTCAAAGTTTATGTTTGTGATTTCTGCCTCTTCGGAAACAACTTTTTTGATTATGCGTTCGGTTTCCCGCTCTTTAGCGCGAATGGAAGGGTCAGAACGTACAACTATTCGTTTTCTGATTAGTTTGACTATCTCTGCGATAATGAAACTTTGTTCAACTAATACCTCAGGCTTCTTGGTGTAAACAGCAAGAGCTGGTCCTTCGTATTCAATTCGAGTAACTTCAGCCTCTGCAGGTATATTATTCAGAATGTGCTGACTTATGTCTACTTGGTCTTTCCCAGATGATGTCAAACTGTGGTACCGCTCCTCAGGAGCCTCCTAAAATGCCCTTCTTCTCTTCAGTGCTCAACGCACGATAGCCATCTTTTGTAATGACTGCAATGTCGTAGTTGTTGCCGCTTGCGATGTCTCGTTTCATTGCTGAATCAACAGCGCGAACAACAACGGGTAATATTTCCTTTATTGTCAAGCCTTCTTTGAATTTGTCTTCAAGAACTCCGTATGCTACTGGAGAGCCTGAACCTGTAGCTACACATTTTTCTTCTGTGAGGCTACCAAGGGGGTCTAACGAGAAAACGTGAGGTCCTGTAGTATCGACTCCTCCTACAAGAATTTGCGCCATTAGTCCTCCACGGGCAGAAAACAAAACGTTAGCAACCAGACGTGATGCTGCTTGGATTGGCATTGGTCTGCCGCTGTTTAGTTTGTAAAGTTTTGCGTTTACTTTAAGCACTTCAACAACGTACTGCGCATCGGCTACACCGCCAGAAATGGTCATGGCGATGTGGTCGTCGATTTGGTAAATTTTTTTACCTGTTTTGTGTGCCACGAAATACCCCATCGTAACACGGGTGTCAGAAGATAGGATAACGCCGTCGGTACAAACGACACCAACAGTGGTTGTTCCTTTTAATGCTAATTTCTCAACGTTTTCATGCATATTTTGGTCCCCCGAAAATTATTTGCAACATCAGAATGACTCGGGAGAAGTCAGAGGAGTATATACATCCCCGTCAGATTTAAAAAGATTTCGAAACCCCAGTACATGTATACAAAACACTGTTTTACATTCCAAAACCCTGAAACTTAATATGTAGCCTCTAATCATATCGGTGGTTGCATTGCCAACCCAGTTACATCGAATGCAGCTTCCCAGAGAAGTTGTAGTTGGAAACGAAACTTTACCCCTGTTAAACCAGATTTGCAAAAAACTAGACCTTTGCGAAACAGCTCTGGTAGTTACAGGTCCAGACACACAAAACATAGCGGGAAGCATGGTTATCGATTTACTACAAGACAATGGAATGCAAGTAGACTCTTTTGTTGTAAACATACCCACACTTGTGGAAGTAAACGCTGTAGAACAAAGAATCAAAGAACTAAAACCAAGAGTAGTTCTCGGCGTAGGCGGCGGAACAAAAATCGACGTAGCAAAACTAAGCTCCACACGCCAAAACATACCATTCATCAGCGTGCCCACAACAGCATCCCACGACGGCATCGCAAGCCCAGTAGCAGCCGTCAAAGGATTGGACAAACCATACTCTGTTATGGCTCAGTCGCCCATGGCGATAGTTGCGGACACGGATATTATTATTCACTCGGACTACCGTTTCACGGCAAGCGGGTGCGGCGACATAGTATCCAAGTTCACGTCTGTACGAGACTGGGAACTTGCATACAAAATGAAAAACGAATACTACGGCGAATACGCAGCCAGCCTCGCCTTGATGAGCGCAAGACTAGTGGCAAAAAACGCAGAAGTAATCAAACCCAACTCCGAAGAAGGACTCCGCCTAGTCCTAGAAGCCCTAATCAGCTGCGGAGTAGCCATGAGCATCGCAGGAAGCAGCAAACCATGCAGCGGCTCAGAACACCTGTTCAGCCACGCATTAGACGTAATCGAACAAAACGGAACCCTCCACGGCGAACAATGCGGCGTAGGAAGCATAATGATGGCGTACCTGTATAACATCGACTGGAAAGTAATCAAAGAAACACTCAAAAAAACAGGCGCCCCAACAAACGCACAAGAACTGGGCGTCAAACCAGAATCCATCATACAAGCCCTAGTAAAAGCCTGCACCATCCGCCCAGAAAGATACACAATATTGGACACCAAAAAACTGGACTACGACTCCGCTGAAAAACTAGCAAAAGTAACAGGCGTAATCGACTAACAGAATTCTAAACATATTTGAAGACTAATAACAGAAGTATGTTGAAAACTACCTTTTTTCAGAAAAACCAAGAAGAACCACAAACCTCAAACCATAACAACAGAAGATTCCCAAAAAATCTAAAGAATCCAACACAGATACTCTAAGTGAACAGCAATGAACGCCGCAGACATGGCAATGAATTTTGCTAACGTGGTTAATCTTATTGCAGTTTTGCTTCTGATGCGAGCAGTAATAAAAAACAGAAACATCTTGAAAGGCTACAGCGTCACTGGAACATTCCTAACTTTCGCGGCAATCCTTGGCTTTGAAATCGGATTCTACCTCATGGAGAACTATATTAGTCTTGTATTAGGGCTGGTCAACCTTGTTTTCTGGTTCATGGCATTTGTTTTCAGCCTACGAAACAAATTACGTGAACGAAAAGCAAACACCCTAAAATGAAATGCTATGGTGCGGCCGCCGGGATTTGAACCCGGGATTACAGGCTTGGAAGGCTTACACCACAGATGTGACTGTGTCCTACCAGGCTAGACTACAACCGCGCAATTAACTAACCTCATGTATGCAGTAAACGTCTTTTATGAACTTTTTCTCTGCAAACA
>JAOZIC010000095.1 GCA_026014605.1 Candidatus Bathyarchaeota archaeon | reverse complement strand
ATAAGCTGCGGTGTAAGGGGATAACGGTTTACAGGTATGGCAGTAAAAAAGACCAGGTGCTAAATGTTGGTTCGTTGTTGACCAAAAAAATTGTTTCAGAAAACCATGTGACCGCTGATTCAGAGTACACAAGTGGTTGCTCAAAGTGTTAGGTCTAAGAAGTTGTTTTTTGTTGTGGTAGAAAACGTAACGAAAATTTACAGATATCCCAGTCCCTGTAGAGCGTGAACAACAATTACCAAGTATACAGACATGACAAATCCTGTGTGTATAAACCGCCATTTTTTGGTCAGTTTTGGTGCTATCTGGAATCTTTGTGCAAATCCTGTTATGACCAAAATCAGCATAGTTGTATACAGGACAATTCCGGTGCCAAGGTCGGGGTAGAACTGTTGCGGTCTGCTTAGCTGTGAAGCAAAGTGTACAGAAATTAACAGAAACGATGTTAGGTTTCCCAGAACATGGATGCCAAGAAGCAGTTTTGCTTTTTGTGGGTAACGCCGTTTTAGAACGTGATACAGCGGAGCGTGTACAGTAACAAAGATAGAGGCAATAATGACAAGCCAGTGGTTGAAGCGGAACTCTCCAATGGTGAAGCCTAGGTCGAACCAATCAACGTAGGTTCCATATGACAAGTAAACTGTGATTAAAAGAATAGCCACTGCAAACCAGAAAATTGGAGATTTGTAACGAGAAACCAAAAACATGTCTCCCCCGTGGTAGTTTATGTGAGTTCAGCAGATAAAACATACTGTTGTTTGTGGTGTTAATGGCGGGTTTCTGGGTTGCAAAATGATTAAAAACCCAAAAACCGTTGTTATAGGAAAGGTTGGGTTCACATGTACTGTTCGAAATGCGGCGAAAAACTGGATGAAGACTCAAAGTTTTGCACTAAATGTGGAAAACCAGTAGCTACTGCTGAAACTAAGGCTAACAATGTTGTTGAAAGCTTTGAAAAAGACACACAACTGCAGGACCACTGGATAAAAAGAGTGATTGCTTACATCATCGACAGCGTCATAATAAACATAGCAACAGGTATTCTTTTGGCGGTTGCCCTTTTTCCAGCGTTTATCGCAAATCCGTTTGGATATATCAACGTGACCAGTTTTCCGTTTGCTTCGGGCATAGCGGCGGTCATCTATTTTGTTGTTGCAGAAACACTTTACGGAACATCAATCGGAAAAACTTTCATGATGCTCAAGGTGGTTACAGTTTCGGGCGAAAAAG
>JAOZIC010000012.1 GCA_026014605.1 Candidatus Bathyarchaeota archaeon | reverse complement strand
TAATCCACTTGCCCGAAAGTCCGTTAGTGCTGGGAAGCCCTTCGTAGAAATGTTGGTATTTTTCTTCTGTCAGACACAGCTGCATATCCGAGTTACCGAAAACATACTCGCCATTTACGTTAGTTGTACCCGCCAAAAAGACAATCTGCATGGCAGTGTAATAGTTTCCAGGATAACCTTCGCCGTAACGTTCTCCAAACAGTGCATCTTCCCCGTTATACCAGCAAAGAGCGATTACGCCCTGTTCATCTCGTGGTTCATAGATATTCTCGTAAGCGAATCTTGTGGACCAGCCATCTACAGCCTTCAGCATAATTTCATTTCCAGAGGACATACCGCCAACAAGGTCACAGAGGTCTTTAAGCGCAGTACCCATAACAGCCCCTTTATCTTTCAAGTTTTCAGTCTCTGTTGGGTCCCACACGTCACCCTCAAAAATGGGTCCTTGGTGGTAGTAATGGGTTACTCCGTCCCCATGCTGGGGCAGATTATCCCGCAGCCACTCGTAAGTTTTGGTGGTTTCAGCAATTATTGTATCATCTGCAGCATATTTGACAATGTGAACAGATGAGGTAGCATTGGATGCCATTACCTGAGATACAGTTAACGGCATCACCACAGACAATATCAGTATAGCCACCAGCGTTAACTCCCGACATTTTGTTTTCATGTCAATTCCCTCCTGCTTTATTCACGGTTTCAGTTTGTTTTCCATTATTTTTCATTTAGTAGTTCGCCTCTCTTGTTTCATGCTAGATTTCATGTTTACATCTCTCCTGTGTTTTCATGACTCTTCAGCCCAGAAGATGAAAGTCGCTTCTTGAGTTCCTAGGTCGTCGGCCCATGATGCTGGCACTTTGAGTTGGGTGTCAACGTTCTCTGTTCCTTCAACTGCGATGCTTGCAATTACTGTTTCAATGTTGTAGAGGTTCTCATCTATGTACAGTGACTGTTCGTAGAAGTTCTGGGCGTCTGCATCAGCGCCTTCAACCTCGATAGTCACGTTGCACTGAACGGTACCCGTGTTTGTGATGCCGATTGTTTCCACTGCTGAGTTTCTACCTGAAACAAGCTCACCATAGTCAACGCTATCTCGGTCCACCTCTATACCAGTCATCAAAATAACAACGTTGGCGGTGGCATTCAATGATGAACTCACGGTCTCTTCTACTTCTGGTCCCTCAATCGCGTAGAGTTTGGAGCCTGGCCAGTTGCCTGAAGGAGCATATAGAGTGCCATCAGACCCTATGGTGGGGCAACCCGCATTATTGTACTCAGTGGGGTAACTCCACTTTTCGGTGCCATCAGGATTCAGTGCGTAGACGAACTTGTTGTCGTCCGTAGCCACAAAGTAGAGTGTGCCATCAGCACCTATTACTGGAGGGCTTGGAGCATCATATTCACCAAGAACAAAATGCCATAACTCAACGCCGTCACTACTGAATGCGCGTACACCCATCTTGCCAGTGGTGTAGACTGTGTCATCAGCACCTACAGCCACAAAGAAAAATTCATCAGAATCGACCACCCACTTTTCCGTGCCATCAGGGTTAACCGCATACAACTTGTCCGCATTTAGTACAATATAGATGGTACCATCAGCACCTACTGCAGTCGCCGAAGAATAGTTATCGACTTCAAAGCTCCACTCCACTGTACCGTCTGGATTAAATGCGTATAATGAATAATCGACCAAAAGATAGATTGTGCCATCAGCACCTATTGCCAAAGAAGTGTACCAAGGCCAACAGTAGTCTGTGTCGAAGCTCCACTTTTCTGTACCATCAGGGTTAAGCGCGAAAAAAGTTGTTTCATCAGCAAAATAGATTGTGCCATCAGCACCTATCTTCGGGGAATTAAACATACCAGTAGACACATTAAACATCCACTCAATGTTGCCATCAGCAGGGTCAAGAGCATAAAGAGTTCCTGCAGAACTGTCTGAAAGATACATGCAAACATATATTGTGCCATCTTCAGCTATTGCTGCGGTAGTCTCAAAATAGCAGTCTTCTGCGGGTTCAAGAGTCCACTTTGTTGTGCCATCGGGATTGATGGCAAAGAATGCGCCAGGATTACATGCGCCAAAATATATGCTGCCATCGGCACCAATTACTGGTTGCGCATATATGGTGCCACTAGATATGTCTATGGCCCACTTGAGTGTGGGTTCTTGAGGCCCAACATATGGGCTTTGTCCTGTATTTTGAAGGTCGTAGCCGTATGTGGGCCACGGTGTATCGGCTAATCCACCTTCAGCTAGTATACATAAGTTAGGTGCTGCTGTTACCAGCAAGAGCACACATGTAGAAATGATAAATATTTTTAACTTAATTTTCACCTTTCCCTCTCCTTTAGTCGAATTTATTATCGATATGTTTATAAAAATATTTCGATATGTATTAATAAAACCATTTACAGCGTCTTCTGATTCACCAGAGACCACCAGTCTCTTCTGCTCCGATGCTAGGGCGCAGAAATCGCCTAAAAAAACAGATTTTTACGAAGCTTCAGCCCAAAAAATTAAACTCGCCTCCTGTAATCCGATGTCTTCAGTCCATGATACTGGCACTTGAAGCTGGGTGTCAACGTTCTCTGACCCCTCAACTGCAATACCGGCAATAACCGCATCAACAGCATAGGGAATGCCGTCTATGTACATGGACTGTTCGTAAAATTCTTGTGCGACTGCATTCGAGCCAACAACCTGCAGGCTCACATTGCAAGCGGTATTACCCATATTCGTAATACCCACAGTTTCCACCGCCGAACTTCTGCCCGCAACAACATCACCATAGTCGATACTGTCTCGGTCAACCTCAATGCCCACACTAGACAGTATCAGATTTGCGGTTGCCACAAGTGAAGAACTTGATGAAAGCTGCTCTGACGTCAAACTGATTGTTTCAAAGATTGTGTTTTGTGGATAAACATAAGTTACGTCATAACCGGAAACATCAGCTACTTTTATTATTTCCATGTAGGCTTCGTTTCCGTTCACTGTCACTCTGGCATAACCGAGCGTGTTCTCAAAACTGTTGCAATAACCATCTATCTTTTCCTCAGCCAACAAGTAACAAGGTCCACCGCCAATTCCTAAAACCGCATAGTGAATTCCGTTTTCATAGCACCGCTCATATGCGTGCACGTGACCATTGAAAACGGAAGTAACGCCATTATCAATAAACACTGGTTCCCAATCATCACGCAAGTCAAGCCATCCACCCCAATGAGTAGAAGTGGAACTGTATAGCGGATGATGAAACACAGCAAACTTGAATGTTGAATCAACACTCAAGTCGTCAACAAGCCACTCCGCCTGAATAGCAGTACACAAATTACTATCCAACATGGCAAAATGAGCATTACCACAATCAAAAGAATACCACTCAGAAACCCCAAAAAACTCATAGTAGTTAGAGGAGTTACCCTCATGATTGCCAAGCACAGGAAATATGGGTATTTCAGCCAAGGCTGAACGTGTAACTTCGAAAAACCGGTCCCACTCTTCGGCATTGTCAACATCACCAACCAAGTCTCCACAATGTAAAATGAAAGAAACGTCACTCTCTGCAGCAATACTGTCGGCAACAAATTTGTGCCTCTCCAACTGAGTAAAACTGGGAAACTGCTCTTGCGAATCCCCGTACACAATGAAAGTAAAACAGTCACTACCGAACGTTGTGAACGTGTGGTCGGCGGTATACTTTTCGCCAATTAACACGCGGTAGTGATATGTAGTATTTGGTGACAGCCCATTCAACTGAACATGATGCAGTTCACGTTCAAAGCCGTCAATGGACATGTTATAGCTTTCATAGTTGTCGAAGTATTCTTCAGTAGCATAAAAAACAGTGCCATTGGTGGCATTTTCTGTTCGCCAGTTAACCGTTATGCTCGTCTCACTGGCATCAGTAAGATATGGTCCCCACAACGGAACCACCTCATAATTTTCAGGAACTGCCTTGATAGGCACAATTAGCATTAACAAAGTAAATACAAAAAAAATGGAAAATACAGGACCCCTTTTTTTAATCCTGCTCATAAATGACGGACACAAAAAGAAGGGGATTAGAGTTGATATGACTCTTATTCTCCTTTTATCCCGGATATCTATGACGCTTCAGCCCAGAAGATGAAGGTTGCTTCTTGAGTTCCTAGATTCGCAGTCCATGATGCTGGCACTTGAAGCTGCGTCTCAGCGAACCATAAGCCTTCAACCGCGATACGGGCAATTACTGTATCAATGTCGTAGAGAACGCCATCTATGTATAGCGACTGCTCGTAGAAGTCCTGAGCAATTACGTCAGCACTGTCAACCTCCATGGTTACATCGCACTCAATGTTACCAGTGTTAGTAATTATCACCGTTTCCACACTCGAATTTCTGCCCGCAACAACGTCACCATAATCAATGTTATCCCGATCAACATCAATACCAACTGACGCAAGAGATACATTGGCAGTAGCAGTTAATGAGTCACTATTCTCGGGTTCGGGTAGACCAACTAGTTGAATCTCCTTAATCATACCAACTTTCTGACCGCTAGTAAGACCAGGTCCGACCAAACGAAGTGGATAATATTCACTTGGTAGTTCCTCGGCATCCAACGAATTGGCGACAATCATGTCATCGTTACGAGCGACATCGGCACTTGCAAGGGTTGTGCTATAACCGTCAAAGCCGATAACCTTAACCTCGTATCCAGCAGCTGCTAACTCGTCGTTAAAGGCACCTTCACCGTGGTGTACTGCATCATCAACGCACCCCACCAATCGCCATAAGGGAATGCCCCTCCAGAATTCTGCACCACCAGGTACGTCAAACCATGTTTCTGGGTGACATTCAACTCCGGCATCAAACTCTGCCTGATCCATTGTGTATGTACTAGCGCCCGTCAGGGTTATAGGCCAATCAGCTGTTTCCGGTACATCCTCTGAACTGTAGATGATGATTTGGTTTACCCACTTCACGGAAAGACCGCTTGATGAAGGCCACATAGTGGTACCATCAAAGTAGTAATGCCAGTATTCTTCAGCCAGAGTTTCATGCATGTCCCACGCGCCGAACACATATTTTCCGTCGGGATTTGTTGTCTCAGCAAAGAAAATCGAACGCATACCCGTACTATAAGAGCCGTCAGTTACGTCTCCAGTTATGCCATCAGCAGTATCCGCAGTGTACCAACTAATACCAAGCTTACCCTGTTCTGGCTCTGGATTATAGACATCTTCATAAGCAAAGTCTTTGTAAAAGCCATCAATTGCCTTGATTCTGATTTCATCACCAGGTGAAGCCCCACCAGAGGCAAGTTTTTCACAAAGGTCTTTAACGTCTGTTCCTTTGCATGCACCATAATCTCGGCTGTCAACGTTCACCAGTTCGGTTTGATCCCACATGTTTTCCTGATCGAATGTAGGTCCTTGGAAGTAGTAGTGTGTCACTCCATCTCCCAAAATGGGCAAATCTGGAGTCCCCGCCATCATTTCCGCAACAGTTACGGTAACTTGATCAAGAACAGTTGTACCATCGTTGGCCAGCTTGGTAACGGTAATCGTCGTTGTAACGTCAGCTGCCAATACCGGAGATATTGCTAATGGAAGAATAGAGAGCATTAATATGCAAACCATTGCAAATGTCATAGTTTTTGTTTTCATGTCACAACCCTCCTTTTTTGTTCGTTACTTCGATTTGTTTCACATTAGTACTATTTTCGCGACAAAATGTTTTCATATACATCAGTGTCCCTTTCTCCTTCTCTCATGTTTTCAGTATGAGCGTTATGTTTATAAAAACATTTCTGTTGCACAGATATACAGTTCATTTACCATGAGAGTTTACTGCAAAACCAACAATTTTCCCAGTTGATGTTCCAAAATAGGTGTTTTCGTAACTAAAGCTCTTGAATCCGTCAAAACAATTCAAATTCAATAACATCTCCCGATTTCGTCTTGTTGAACAGGTCACAAGGCCTTTGAGGTCTGTCGTTACAGGCATCATATCACGACTCAATGCTTACCATTTCGTCAGAACCCACACATTTCATTCAAGAATGTGGCTCTGAAAAAGCAATAGCAAAATAAACCATCCAGCATTGGGATAGAAAGGGGTTTTATTTGCAACCCCCCGTCAACCGTTTTTTGATTGAACAAAACTAATCAGAAGGTTTTCTCGTTCTCCTGCCTATGAGGATACCCATGGTCAAAGCGACAACAATTCCAGCAACTACGAGAATCAAAAACAGGTTACGCTGGAATACATCATCAGTGAGCCCATCATCCGGGTTGGTGTCGCCCCCTCCTTCTTGGGTGATATCAATTTTAGTTTTCACCCCGTAAGCAACATTGTTTCCGGTCCGCAGAAGGAACGTCAGCTTGCCCGCATAGTCACCTGCATCCAAGGTATCGTTACCATGCACCGTAAGCGCAACCTTTCGGCTTACGTCTGTCGGCGTGATTACAATAGTATTTGGTTCGACAATAAACGACAAGTTTTCCGTGCCGACGGTAAGTTCTCCGTCGATGTGTGAAGTAATGTAAACATAACATGTGGCGCTACCATTCGCTGGAACAGAAACTTCAAGTTGAGCAGGCCCAATGGCGAAACCATTATCGGCCAATGTAATACTGGGCATAACAACGCTCAATGTCGTTACCATGACCATCATTGAAACTAGAATCCATTTTTTCATCTGAATAACCCCTTTTGAAAACATGTTCTCATGGCACTTCAGCATAGACGATGAACATTGCCTCCTGTTTATCAAGTGTTCACGATATGCTCATAAAAACATTTCGCTTGTGCGTTCTTGCCGAGAATAAAAATCGTTATTACAAAAATCGCTTACGTTTGACTAATAAATCCCCAAATTCTGTACGTTTCATGCTTAGGGTACTGATTAAATTTTAATACCAAACTAAACATCCTACAAATTCGCAACAACACTGTTAATTCACACTTCTGTGCTGCATAGTAGTATACTAATAACAGTACATTGTTGAAAACTAAGTTTTTTCTGAAATTTATTAGCAACAAAAAGCTTTGGCGTCTAATTTTCACACAGATGATGATACAACCCTAAACATGTTTTTGAGAAAAAAGGAGGAAATTAGGGGCTACGCTAACAGAACGTGGATGGTCGATGCTGAAAACTAGGTGCAAACTTTGCTTTTACCCTAAACGTTGATACTTATTTTCGTCGTCTCTTTTTTATGGCGGCAAGTTTGGTGCTTCGTCGCCGAATACGTTTCAATGAAAGATGTTCATCCAATAAAGGCGTTAATTGTTTTTCAGCAAGTTCCTGTGCTGAGTTCGCCAACTTCTCCCCTCTACCCTTTATATAAGGTAAAGTTTTGATAAAAGGATTTTTGTAAAAAAATCTTGACTAACAAAACATGAATTCATTTTCTAGTGGTCAAAGTTTCTTGACAAACAGTAAGATGAAGTTTTTTTATTAAAAAAAGATGCTGCTAAGGCAGGTCTTGGAGTATTTGTAGTTCTGTTTGGTTTAAAGTCTCGATTTCGTCCCAGAGGTTGTCTGTTTGGTTCAGAATCATGTCTTCCATTTCTCGGATTCTGTCCATCTGCGGGGAATCAGTGTCGAGTGTTTGCTCAAAGGCAACAACAGCAAATTCTACAACAACACACGCCAGAATAACCGTAGAAGTTACGAAAAGTAAAGTTGCCAAGCTTGTTTGCATTTCCACCCACCACCAACACATACAACGGTTTTTTGTATATTAGCGGGTTATTCTGGATGCAAATTCATTGTATTCTCAAACCTATTCCCGTTTTTTGAATAAGTCAACAAAAAGACATAACCAAAAAATGTCGTGTGAAAGTGCCGAAAATATAATATTAGTAACCAAACGAAGTACACAGAATTAACAATTGGCGGTTCTGCAATGACCTCAGAAGATTTTAAATGTTTTATCATGGACTGGAACTATTTTTACAACCTAGCAAGAAAAGTAGCCGACAAAATCAACGCTTCAGGCTACAAACCAGACATAATCGTGGGCTTAGCCAGAGGTGGCTGGGTACTGGCTCGCGTTTTGTGTGATTTTGTTGGCGTAAAAGACCTAGTAAGCATAAAAGTTGAACACTGGGGTGTAACCGCAACACCAGACGGAACAGCTAAACTCAAACACGAACTGAACGTAGACCTAACCGGAAAAAAAGTCCTAGTCGTAGACGACATAACAGACACAGGCGACAGCATGAAAGTAACCGTAGACTACATCAAAACATTAAACCCATCCGAAATCCGAACAGCCACACTCCAACACCTAACCTGCGCCAAATTTGAAGCAGACTACGTCGGAGAAACACTCCCTTGGGTCTGGGTAACATTCCCATGGAACTTCACCGAAGACATGTGCACCATAGTTCCCAAACTATGCAAACGACTCAACATGCCCCTCGCCGAAGCTGATGTAAAAAAAATAAAGGCTGAACTAAAACAAAACCACGACATCGACATAAAAGAAGAAACAATAACCGATGTACTAAAAGAAATCAACCGACGAAACAACACATAAAAAAAGAAACAAAATGCCCCAACTACATCAGGGCATCTTTTAGAGCAGACCCACAATCACAAGACATGGTTTTGGGCATATTTGGAATCGCTTCCAGAATCAGTTTCCTTAATTTTTCGTTACTTTCTTTCGCCTTTTCAATAACTTCCTTAGTAGACACTGGACTGTCTGCCCACACATCGTAGTCCGTAACAATTGAAATCGAAACATAACACAGCTCTGCCTCTTTTGCCAAAACACACTCAGGATACAAGGTCATCCCAACAATGTCTGCTTTCCACATCTGAAACAGCCGTGATTCTGCTCTGGTCGAAAACCTTGGACCTTCAATGCAGACATATGTTCCACTTTTTTTAACATCTAACCCTTGTTTTTGGGC
>JAOZIC010000131.1 GCA_026014605.1 Candidatus Bathyarchaeota archaeon | reverse complement strand
CCTTACGTCTTCATTCCTGTTAAGGTCGGTCTGGGACGGCTACATCATCCCCTAGTGAAGCGGAGTAGCCGTTGCTTTAAAACTTTGTTAATTGGGTGGAGCCATCCACGAAATTTTGATTATGTTGCGTTTTTCTAGGCGGCGTATTGCTTCTAGGAATTCGCTTTTTTGTTTTCCGCTGAGCTCAAAATCGTTCATCATTTCCTTAACTGGAGTCTGAGTTGAGCCACAGCGTTGGTAGCGGCGCTGCAGGTAGTCTACAACACGGCGTTCTATTTTTCCACATTTCCAAGTGGTGTGACGAATCAAAGTCGCGATCGATGAAAGCATTTTTTGTGCTTCCAAACTTCGGTGTCTAACCAGAACAGTTCACCCCGATACTCCCGTTGTGTGACTATAGCACTATAATTATGTGTTTTTATTTTTTACCCACAAAGTTTATACACTAGAACCTGTTTTTGCTGAAAATCTTCGACTCTACAAACAGGTGCAGACACAGAATTGGACAACCACGTAGCTACAATAACGCTGGATTTCTCCCAAAAAACGGTCAAAGACATACAAATAATACAAAAAAAGTTCCGGTTCAAATGCAAAAGATGCTCCACGCTATGCTGCAAACTGGGCGGTCCAACGATAACCAAAGATGAGGCGCAAAAAATACTGCAATCAGGCTACGAATTCGACGATTTTGTTGACCCAACAAAAAACAGCGGCAACGGGATTGTTGGAACCCTGAAAAGCAACAAAGACGGCTCATGCATATTTCTAAGATTTGACCAAACACAGAACATCTACAAATGCGGCATCTACAGGCATAGACCAAACCTGTGCAAGATTTATCCTTTCAAATTTGAAAAACTGGAAACTAACAAAGTTGCAGTACATATTATTCCCTGCTGCCAAGGACTAAACAACCCAGAAGCACAAGAAATGAACAGCCAATTTGTAACAGACTTTTTAATTGAACCACTGCTGCAGACAATAAACTTACTCTAGTTTCGCGTGTTTTGCCACAAAATCAGCGTTGTATGTTCGTTTGCCTTGCGGATCCAAAACGCAGTCAACACCTTCTGAAAAGGACACACCAGTTAAACGCCTGAATGCCTCCTTGAAATCGTCCACTTTGCTGTCAAACCAGCACACCACATACTTGTCCGCCATTCCTCCAGGCGTAGACAAACAGTCTACATCTCCCATTAACGGAAAAAAGTCCTGTAGGCTGCAAACAAATTTGTGTTCATCTTCCTTTGCTAAAACTTTGAGCTTTTGTGCCTGAACCACAGTAAAGGCTTCTTTTTCTGGTTTCCCAAACCGTTCACGGTAAAACGTTAACACGGGTTTATTCCAAACATAATTCAAACTTTTTACCCCCTAAAACACGTACACCAAAAATTAGGAAGTTAGAAAATTTAAGACTTCCTTGCCTAGTTTTCTTTGTAGGGTATCAAACAGATAATTTTGCAGGTCTTACTACCATTGTTTTTCATTTGATGTAACTCGTTGGGTGGAATGAAAACTACATCCCCAGCTTGAAAACGGAGTTCTTTTTCTCCGCTAACTAAGATACCCTCACCTTCTAAGATGAAAATTTCGTGCTCCCAGTCGTGGCTGTGCAGGGGCGTGTAGCCTTTTGGTTGTATTTCGAAAAGTCGCATTGCAAAGTTTTTTGCGCCCAGTTCTTTGGTTATCAACCAGCGCACATTGGTTTTGGAGGTTTGTGGTCCGGCATCTTTTTGTGTAACAGTTGTATAATGAAAAACGTTCATCCAATTCACCTGCATGTTAATAGTTGTGTATTCAAAAAGTTAACAGTGTCGGTAAAAAAGAAAATGTAAACGTTTTTATATAGGCGAAGCTTGATGAATGTTAACGTCACAACAATCATGCTTACTCGAGAAGCTTTAGAAGACAACTATGACCTTTTGAAGAATTTTGATGACCGCGTGCAGACAATTTGTGACAGGAGGAAATAATATATGCAAATGAAATACTTCGAAGACTTACCACTAACAGCAGAAGTCATGAAAGGGATACAGGAGCTTGGATTTACTGAACTTTTTCCAATACAAGCTCAAGCAATAGTCCCACTACTTGAAGGAAAAGACGTTATTGGACAAGCACAAACAGGCACGGGAAAAACCGCAGCCTTCGGAATACCAATGGTCGAACGTGTAGACCCAAAAAACAGACACGTACAAGGATTAGTACTTGCGCCAACTCGCGAACTTGCAATCCAAGTCGCACAGCGCATCAGCCGATTCAGCAAATATACACAGCTGAAAGTTCTGCCAGTTTACGGCGGAGAATCAATTAACAAACAAATCCACGCCCTACAAAGAGGCGTGCACATTGTTGTTGGAACTCCTGGTCGAATAATTGACCACATTAAACGAGGAACACTTAACCTTTCGTCAACAAGAATCTTAGTTCTTGACGAAGCAGACAGAATGCTAGATATGGGTTTTATCGACGACATAAACTTCATACTCTCAAAAGTCCCAGAAGAAAGGCAACTAAGCCTGTTTTCTGCAACAATGGACAAAACAGTAATGGGTATGTGCAACCGCTACATGAAAAACCCAGAAGAAGTACTAGTCAGCAAAGACGAAATCGCACTGGAACAACTAAACCAGTATTACATGGTGGTAAATCCACGAAATAAACTGGAATATTTGCTTCAGATGATGAAAGTACACAACGTAGAAAAAGCAATTATATTCTGTAACACACGTAGAGGAACAGACTGGCTTGCACGAAAACTGCGAGCAAACAGGTACTCAACAGAACCACTGCATGCAGGATTTACGCAAGCACAACGAGAACGAGTAACAAAAGCGTTCCGAAACGGAAAATTTGACTTACTCATAGCAACAGACGTAGCAGCCCGAGGACTAGACATCCAAGGAATAACACACATAATCAACTATGACGTCCCCAACGACCCACCAGTATACTTCCACAGAATTGGAAGAACCGCAAGAAACGGCGGCGAAGGAACAGCAATTACACTAGTAGGCTACGGCGAAATCGGCGAACTAAGCAGAATAAAGAACCTAACAAACACAGACATCGAAGAAATCGAAGCAACAAATCCACAATATTGCTAAAAAGGTGAATGGTACGCGCGATTAGCGTATCAACTCATTTTTTTAAAAAAAAACTTAGGCATGTTTGAAAGCTATTTTGTTTCTAAAGCTTTTACAAACATCTTTTTCTTTGACGCCCATTGAGTCACAGGCTTTCTAAAAGTTTCAAGCAGTCCCGCGTTTTTGAGGTTTGGAATTGCACCTTTCATGTTTCTAGGAACATCTGAAACGATCAGTTCACCGCGCTCTTTTATGTAGTCATAAACTTGTTGTTCAATATCCGTTATTTTTCTAGACAATAATAATCCCTCCTTGCTTTTAGCTAACAAGCGAGCATAATCCCGTTTATCAAAAAGTAAACGACAAATAATGTAAAGGGAATACAAGGTTATACGTCTTTGCGTAAATTAGCTAAAAAATATACAGAACCAAAAATTGGTCACAAAAAAATAGAGAAAAAAATTTATTGTTTTCAAAGAAGTAATAACTGTAGAATCTGGACGTTACCTATATCGTAACAGGGGGACAGAACTTGAACAGAACACTTGTTGTGGCTGCAGTAGTAACTTTAGTATTTGTGCTGATAATTTTTTCAGCTCTGACATATTGGAGCAATTCAGATTACTCAAGCAAAACCAAGCACGAAACAAGCAGGTGGGCGGCGATTGTGGATTCAAAAAACGATGTGATATCAGTGGAAACGTCCGATAACAACGTTTGGGAAACAATAAAAAGTCTTCACCAAAACCAAACGGAAATGTGGATAGGCGGCGTATTAGAAGAATATGACAACTACTGGGGTTTTCGTTTCAGACCAGACTCGATTGTCATAGCCGAAATCACAATTGAAGGGGCACAAGCAAACATCAAAGCAGTAAGTGAAGACCTGAACTATTGGATGAACACGTGGGCAAAACAGGTTTATGTCTTTGCTAAAGTGTCAGAAATAAACGAATAACATGTTTATACATGAAGTGCAAAATGGTCTGCGTTATTAGGCTCAACTGCTTCTTGAGGCTCTTTGCCGCCAAGCGTCAGGATTTGTATACCTTACTTTAGGATAATCCTGCTCTAGAACAGATTTTAGGTATTCTTCAAACTCCTTTTTGGAGCGTTTTTTCTCGGGCATTTTACCTCGAGATATTTTGGGTTGAAAAGTAGATATACCCGTTATTTCAAAACGTGAAATATGTCAGTAACCGAAAACTCGGAACAGTTTTGTGGTTCAGGTTGGTTATTTGAATGCTTTTTCGATAAGTTTTAGTTTCTTTTGTAGGTCGGGGTCAACGTCTTCGGAGTCGTCGTTGTTCTTCTTTTTATTTTTCACTATTTTTTCACCACCATCAACTATGTGTTTTGTTGAAACTCTAAAAGAATATTGAATATTGCGATTTAATATATATTGTGGTGTTACCACATTTGATACGAAATCAACAAAAAACGAAAAAACAACAGAGTATGTAACCCAAAAGACGGATTAGCATTATTTAGGAACCGTAAGCAAGCATTAAATAACCCGACTTACAACACAAAACTGTCTCTTTACGCGTTCAGACAAAACTAAACCTTAAGGTGAACAACTCTTGAAAATAGCTGTTTTAGTTTACGAGTACCCACCCAAAATCGTAGGCGGTTTAGGAACCTACGCCGCAGAGATAACACGCAAATTTGTGTTACTAGGTCACGACGTAAGCGTCTTCACCATGAACGACGACCAAGGAAGCCTACCAACAAGAGAACTCCTAAGAGGAATAGAAATTCACCGCCCAATCCACATCGACGTTTCCGATTCACTACCTGACGTGGTTGCAGAAGACGTTAAAAAATGGGGCAGAGGAATCAAGTTTTTCGCTAAAACGTTAATGTACAATTACTTAAGCGCCGCAAAACTGATTAACGAACTAGTCCGAGGCGAGGACTTCAAGTTTGACGTTGTTGTGGCACATGACTGGTTATCGGTTATTGCAGGGATTACTGTTCAAAAAGAGCTTGGAATCCCGTTAGCGTTTCATGTACACTCTAACGAACGCGGACGAACACTTGGAAACGGTTCAGGCGTAGTTACCAGCATAGAAAACAGGGGCGGACAGATGGCGGATATGGTAATTACTGTTTCTTATGCGATGCAAGATGAACTAATACAATCAGGGTTCCCCGCCGAAAAAATCAGAGTCTGCTACAACGGTGTAGACCCCAAAAAATACAGTCCTGAACAGGTAAGCCAAGAGCGAATCAAAGAAGTGAAAACAAAATATGGCCTGACAGATGACGATTTGATGATTCTGTTTGTCGGCAGATTGGTCTGGATTAAAGGTGTGGACAAACTTATCAGGGCAATGCCTCATGTTTTGCAAAAAGTTCCCAACGCAAAACTTGTAATAGTTGGTTTAGGCGACATGCGCGATTACCTTGAAGGGCTTGTACGCAACTTGCGGTTAGAAGATGTAGTAAAATTCCGTTTTGAGTTTATTCCAGAAGAGGAACGAATCGCACACTACGCAGCGTGTGATGTTGCAGCGTACCCTAGCTTGTATGAACCGTTTGGTATAGTAACACTTGAAGCAATGAGCATGGAAAAACCCGTAGTCGTAGGAGCTGCAGGAACCAGCGGAATGCGCGAAATAGTCAGCATCAGCGGTTCAGACCAATGCGGTTTTCACATTAACCCTAACGACCCAGCGGACATCGCGTGGGGAATCACCAGCGCCATACTTGACCCACAGAAAAGAATACAGTATGGAAAAAATGGGCGAGCACGTGTCTTAGACATGTTCACATGGGACGAGGCTGCAAAAGCAACTATAGCCCGTTACCAAGAACTTATTGACCTTAAGAAAGCTCAAAACAGTTCTAACGAAACAGATGTTTAGTCGGAAGCAAAATGACAAGCAATGAAGTTCGCAAAGACTATTTGTTGAACCGTTGGGTTGTGATTGCTACCAACCGCAATAAACGACCCACGGATTTTGTGAAAAAACAGGAATCAAAACAGGATGGCATATGTCCTCTTTGCCCCGGAAACGAACATCTTACTCCACCAGCGGTGTTGGTGTATCTTTTAGCAGATGGAGAAATAGTAAAAGAAAAGGAACAAAACGATTTACGGCTAAAAGATTGGGTGTTAAGGGTTGTTCCTAACCTTTTTCCTGTGTTTGTGGTTCCAAAACAAGACGATGTGATAATCAAAAAAGGTCCCCAGTTAGCAAACGCGGTTGGGCATCACGAAGTTATTGTAGAAACCCCCTGCCATGACGAGCACCCAGCAGTTGCACGAGTTTCGCAGCTTGTGCACACAGTAAATGCATATGTTGACAGAATAAAGGCGCTTTCGTCTAAGCCATACGTGAAACATGTTGCGTTGTTCAAAAACTATGGAATGGATTCTGGTGCATCTCTTTCGCATACCCACAGCCAACTGATTACAACTCCGTTTCTTCCAACAACTTTAGAAGAGGAACTAAAAGCAAGCAAACAGTTTTGGAACAAAAACGGTGAATGCATATTCTGTGACATAATAAAAAAGGAAAGGTCTGGTCCTCGGTTTATTTGGGAAAACCAAAGTTTTGTTGTTTTTGCTCCTTACGCTAGCGTTAATCCAATGGAGTTTTGGGTTTTTCCTAAACGGCATCAATCAAACATGGCAAACATGTCAGACAATGAAATAAAAGACTTGGCGGAAACGTTACGTGTTTGTTTGGGGGCGTTAAAAACGCTGCTAAACAATCCGTCGTACAATTTTGGTTTTCACACGCTGTTACAAAAGGATGCACAGGATTGTTATCATTGGCACCTGGAAGTTTACCCTAAGGTTCTTACGTGGGCAGGTTTTGAGAAAAGCACAGGGATGTACATCAACATGGTTTTGCCTGAAGATGCTGCATCGGAACTTGGGGTTGCAGTTAATGCAGAACTAGAAGCACTGCAAAAGTAAGTTCTTTAGCGGCGTTGAATGCTGCATGCTAAACTTTTTTGGATTTGAACCAAACAGGGGTTTAAAAGTTAATTCAAATATTTATTTTCGCTTCATAAAGCCCTTACATTGTTGCAGTAACAAAGGTTTGGGCGCAACGGTTATGTCAAAAATAACTAAATTCAAAAAAACGATATCATTACTTGGACTTCCTGTTGTAATGGTAATCTGGATGCTCGGTTGGGTACTATACGTTAAAGGCTACAACGAGTTAAATGAAGAATAAACCGAGAGCATTCGGTTTTTCTATTTTTTGTTTTGTTCCGTTTTCCCGAATTTTTTAGCCAAAACCATTTTTGCTCGTTCAAGGTCCTCTTTGTTGTCAACATCTACCCAGTAGTGCCCGCTTACGTCAAGCACTTGAGTATCTTTGTTTTGGGCAGCTACTCTTATGCAGTCATCCAGTTCCGCCTTTCCCTGTTTTGCAACTGTTTGTGCGTATGAAAACATTTTTGGCGAACACAAGAAAAATCCGGTATTCACACCGTTTGAAGGTGTTATACCAGTACCGATGTTGAGGAGTATTCCGTCTTGTTCGAGCACTTTTGTGTCATCTGAAGAGTACCCAACGCGGTCTATGGCTAGAACTATGG
The DNA here is from genome assembly GCA_026014605.1 of Candidatus Bathyarchaeota archaeon. Classification (GTDB taxonomy): domain Archaea; phylum Thermoproteota; class Bathyarchaeia; order Bathyarchaeales; family Bathyarchaeaceae; genus Bathyarchaeum. Next base: position 1,394 of record JAOZIC010000131.1, on the reverse strand, counting down.
AACGTTTATGGTTGAAGTTGATTAGGTCTTTTACGATTTTGCTATCGAAAATGTGGTCGCCCATGCAAAGAATGAAGTTGTCTTTGAGTGTGTCTTTGGCAGCCAAAAAAGAGTGAAGGTTTCCTTTTTCCCAGTTTTGGGCAACTACGTAGTTTATATCCAATCCAAAATAGTTGTTGCCAAATTCTTGTTGTATATTATTGCCTTCATATCCGATAACTACAACAACACTTTGTATTCCAGCTTCTTTAAGACCTTGAAGGATTATCCCCAGAAGGGGTACACCATTGATATTGTGGATTATCTTTTGTTTTGTGTAATCTTTCAGTCGGTTTCCCTTACCAGCAGCTAAAACCAGCGCTTGAGTAGTTTTGTTTACTTCATCCATGGTACAACTAAACCTTCTGATACCATGCAGAAACGGCTTTTAATATTTTTTAACGCAACCCAACGGAAAAGTCCGGAATCACAAGGTACAGCTGGTTCACAAAACGAAACGTGCAGCGGTTCAGGTAGCCATTTGTTTTTTTACAATAATTTTAGTAGTCCATGTCTTTGAGCACCGATGCCAAAACTGAACTTAACGCCAAGGCGATACCGGATAGGGTTAAAATTGTTGACACTGGAATGGTTATATCGAAATATGTTGTTCTCCACCACTGAAGAGCACCTTCAAAACGCCAGATTTCTTCGGGGGTTAAGGTTTCATTTGTGAGAGCTTCTTCTAGGCCATCGATTTCAGATTGAGTAATAAGTATAACGCCGATACCCGCACATACCAGAAATACTCCTACAGCAACAAGGATTTTGTTGTTATTTCGTATCCAACTCAAGTTAATTCACCAGTTTTTCTAGACTCTCGGTTAGAAGAGTTGTATCAGTTTGCTTTTTGACAATTAACTGAGAGTAAAGTAAACGTACGAGAATCTTGTTTGGAGAAACTGGGTACATTTAACATACCCCCAACTTTGAGTCTGCTCCAGCTATGGAGGAGGTTGGGTATAAGATATTTTTCATTAATCGAAATATGTCGAAAAAAGGTGTATTAGCAAAGAAAGATGCAAACAATCAGCTGTATAGGCTGAGTACTTTTCTGATGCCGTCAATTGTTAGATGATATTTATCGGCGTCATCGCACCTGAAGTGTTGAGCGTATCCGAGTTCGATTAGTTTTTGTAGGTGTTCCTGCAGTTCGGGGGTGTCCATTCGGGTCCACTCGGAAATTTGGTTGATAGTTAGGGCTTTTTGGGCTTCAGTGGCGCCTATGTTGTGGAGCATAATCAATAGACGAAGCTGGTTAGGTTGCTCTTCAGGGTATGAACGAAAAGAATGCCCCTCGCCCATTATTTCACCACCTTTTTATAAACCTCAACAGTCTTCAATGCTACTGCTTC
>JAOZIC010000077.1:4118-9063 GCA_026014605.1 Candidatus Bathyarchaeota archaeon | reverse complement strand
GTTCCCTTCAAGTTTGGTTTAACATAATCGGGAATCAACGCCCTTTGAACAGTTTCAACAACACCAAGGTATGCACCATAAACCAACGCAACCAAAACCGCAACAACCCCGCTAACAGGAAGCAAAAGCAAAACACAGGAACACAAGAAAACACCGTAACCCAAGACCATAACCTTTTCTTTACCAACCCTGTCCGCCAAAACACCCGCAGGAATCGCAACAGCCGCATGCGCAACGTTAACCCCAGCGTAAACCAAAGGAATAAACGACTCGGCAAGTCCTGCCTCGGTTGCGTTCAATAGTATAAACGAAAAATTAAATGCCCCCAACGAAAAAATGCCCACAACAACCAACAGCCAAGAAAATTTTCCAACCATAACAGATTTTATGCCATCAAGTAAATGAAACTCCCCAGCACAGGCAGCAGAACGTTCTTTAACAAAAAATAAAATCAAAATCAGTGCCACAGTGCCCGGAATTAAAGACAACCAAAAAACGTCCCTTATAGTAAAACCCAAAACCAACATAACAAAAGAGGCAACAACTGGACCAACAATAGCACCTGCCTGATCCAGAGTACGATGCAACCCAAACGCTGCAGCACGCCGCTTCTCAGAAACGGATTCACACAACAAAGCATCACGCGGACTGGTTCGAACAGCCTTACCAACACGGTCAAAAACACGTATCACAAAAACGTCAAAAGGCACCCTAGCCACAGCAAAAAAAGGCTTAACAACATTTGACAAACCATAACCAGCTAACACAAAGATTTTACGTTTCTTGAACTTGTCCGAAAAAATTCCAGAAACCGCACGCAAAGCATAGCTTAACGCTTCGGCTGTTCCTTCAATAAACCCCAAAACAGCAACACTGGAACCGGGCAACCCCAGAAGAAACGTGGGCAAAATACTGAAAACCATCTCACTGGAAAAGTCTGTAAAAAAACTGACGAACCCAAGAGCAAACAGGTTTCTAACAGACGATGAATTTTGTTCTTTGTCAGTAGTCTTGTTTGCCATACAACAGGTCTCCAAGTTGTTGTAAGTTAACTAGAATAGTCACATGTTCTTGATTAATAATTTAGCGCAAGCAAAAGTGTTGAGTGGCGCCCTGGCCGGGATTTGAACCCGGGTCGAGCGGGCGACAGCCGCTTATACTGGACCGAGCTATACTACCAGGGCACTCATTTCTCCTAAATGCGAACGCCTTGTACTTAAGTTTTTCATTTTCAGAATTCAGGTGTTACCAGAAAAACGTGCGAGTAATAGCAAAAAAGCAGGAAATAATTCGGATAATAACTCAGTAAAAAAGAGCATTATTGATACTTTCTATTAGTTTGCCGTATTTTTCATACGGATGGATACCCACATAATGTTCATAAGTTATGCACCTTTAGTTGTTAAGTGAACCCCACCGATAGGTTTAGGGGTAAAAACAAGATGTTGGGTCCAGGTTTAATCGAAGCCCTAGGTCAAATAATGACAGGCTTAAAGTCCATTGGCGATGGCGTAACCTACCTGATAGGCTTCATCTTGGACATTATGGGAGTCACTGCATCACAACAGATGATACAAATCGCAACAATGCTGATTTTGGTTTCTATCGTGTGGAGAATGGGCTCCAAACTAACCAGTTCAATATTCTGGTTCTTTATAGCAGCCCAAGCGATGAGTTTTGTCGGCGCCGTAGCAGTATAACCAGATTATTCGTTTGCAAGTTTTAGTATCTGTTTTACGTCAGGCTCCACAACTATCGGCGTGTTAGCAAACTTGTTATTCGGGTTAAAGTGATAATCCACAATCGCGGTAACGTCTTTTAAGATGTGACCAGTCGCTATACCGACCACTGTTTCGTCTGCGCCGATTACGCCTGCTTCTACAAGTTTTTTGGTTCCCGCAGTGGTTGCCGCTGAGGCTGGTTCACAACCAAAACCGTTCTTGCTTACCATTGCCATGGCGTCCATTATTGCCTCGTCAGAAACTGTAGTTACAACGCCGTTGGTGAACTCTAGTGTCCGTATTGCCTTTTTCAAGTTCACTGGCTTGAGAATCTCGATTGCGCTTGCTTTAGTTTTGGCTTTGATGCCTTTTCTGTCCACTTCACCGTAGTAGTCATCGATTATGGTGTTGTCGATTTTTCCGCCGTTCCACTTCAAGCCGTGGTCGTTATACAAATCAGACAATGTAGGTGCACCATCCGCAACGATTACAGCCATTCTTGGCTTCTTTTTTATCCACCCATACTCGTAAAGTTCCATGAACGCCTTACCAAAAGCCGAAGTGTTACCCAAGTTACCGCCCGGAAACACAATCCAGTCAGGAACCTGCCACCGCAGATAGTCAAGGATTCTAAACATCATAGTTTTTTGTCCTTCAAGACGGAAAGAGTTCAACGAGTTAACAACGTAGATGCTGCTCTCTTTTGAAAGCGCCTGCACCATAGCCATCGCAGTGTCAAAGTCGCCTTTCACCTGCAGAACTTTTGCGCCATAAGCAAGAGACTGCGCCAGTTTACCTTTGGCAATTTTTCCTTCCCCAACAAGAATAACCGCTTTCATGTCTAACTCGTTAGCCGCAAACGCCGCAGCAGAACTGGAAGTGTTTCCGGTAGAGGCACAAACAACCTTTTTTGCTCCAACCATACGCGCATGCGTAAAAGCAGACGCCATACCGTTGTCTTTGAACGAACCTGTTGGGTTATCGCCTTCAAACTGTAACCAAAAGTTTTCAGGTTTCAAACCAACATATTCGGCAACGCGGGTAAGATGGAAAGGTTTTGTTCTGCCTTCTGCGCCGTCTAGGGAAACCAGTTTTTTGCTGCAGTCTTCATAGTTTTCTGTGTCTACGCCAGCAAAATTGAGTAATTCGCGGTATCTCCAAACTCCGCTTTCGTTGTAGATGTTTTGTTTGTGGTTAAGGCGTTCAGAAAACTTGTCCTGCAAACTTTTTGGAAAAGTTCCGCTGTATCGTACGTCTAATAGTTCGCCACAGTCACATGTGGTTCTTCGGTCAGTTATTGGATATTTTTTTCCACAACTAGGAATTATACATTGCAGCCAGCTTTCAGTTTTCATAAGATTCAATCTCCCAGATTCCCTTTTTATAGTTTGGTTTTCACTCAACCCATGCAAGGCGTAGAGAATATTACAACTACAGTAAAACTCTTAAACATTTTAGAATAAACTCGCACATTTATGGGTGGAAATAATGGCGCTGCGCATGCAGAACAAGGGGTTCCCATAGTTCTGACTGGTCCAGCCACAGAAATGAGCGACTTTAAGCTCAACCCATTCAGAGCATTTACCGGAGGATTCCCAACAGCCATAGTCCCACGGTTTCTATTAAGAAAATATTGGTACCCAAGAGTCCCCACAAACGGTAACTACACCGCTAAATACGCACCATACGGAATGCGAAAAATAGAAGCCGCACTAATCAACGCGTTTGGAGAACAACAAGTTGCAGTAGCACACCCCTACGACCTGAAAACGTTTGTTGGACCAAACACAAAAGTCATCGGAATCACATCCATGGAACCAGCAGGCACAGGGTTTGTCAGCCGAACATACACATCCCTTGTCGGTTTTGGAGGAGAACCCGTAGCCGCCGCAGAATTCAGGGATTTAATCACAAACCCACTACTGCGAAAATGGGACGCAAAAATCGTCCTTGGCGGAGCAGGTGCGTGGCAGATTCACAGAGCAAAACTGCAAAAAAGTTACAAAATCGACTGCATCGTAATGGGTGAAGGAGAAAAAACTGCAATCGAAGTTTTCCGCAAAGCATTAAACAACGAAAAACTTCCACCAGTAATCGAAACACAACCTCCAGACCCCAAAGAAGTTTTTCCAATAATTAACCCATCAGTTTTTGGCACAGTAGAGATTACTCGCGGTTGCGGCAGAGCATGCAAGTTTTGTTCGCCAATGATGAGAAGACGTCATTCGTTTCCTCTGGAGCATATAATGCAAGAAGTCAGATTAAACGCAAAACATGGAACACGAATGATAATATTGGCAAGCGAAGACATCTTCCTGTATCAATGCAGCGACAAATTCTTGCCAAACAGAAAAGCAGTTGTAGAACTAATCAAGTCCATCGCAGCAGTTCCCGATGTAGAGTTTATTCAACCTGCTCACGCTGCTTTGGCGCCTGTTGTTTATGAACCCGAAATTGTTGAAGAAATTGGACCAGTTTTGCTGGAAAAATCGTATTGGGTCACCAACCAAACTCGGCACAGCTCCGTTGAGGTCGGCATCGAAACAGGCAGCGTGCGATTGATGAAAAAGTACATGCCCGGAAAAATGCTTCCATACAAACCTGAGGAATGGCACGATGTTGTAACCAAGGCAGTAGACATAATGAACGAGAACATGATTTGGCCATTGGCAACATTGATTGTTGGGTTACCCGAAGAAACAGAAGACGACACATTGGCAACGCTTGAACTTGTTGACAAACTAAAACACAACAAAATATTCTATGTGCCTTTACTGTTCACGTCAGAAGACGAGTGCATGCTCAGAAAAGCAAGCCACATGGATTTGAAGCATTTAACGCCGCTTCAGTGGGAACTGCTGGCAAGTTGTTGGAGGCACAACATAGAACTTTTTGCTGCAGACCTGTCTCAGTGGCCTGCACGTGTTGTGGGAATGTTTGCGTATGCGCTGTATTACAGGTGGAAACATGGAAAAATTGCGTTACAGCCGCTACTGAAACTGTCGGGAATGAATCCGCAACAACAAAAAGATGCTCCAAAGACATGAAACGGATAAAGTTAAACCAAATCTTGCCCTTTAACAATATTGAAGACGGGGGCACCATAAACTGAAAACATTGGTTTTGTCTGAGAACGAAATCAAAAAATTGCTGTCACTTACAGAAGTCATAACCGCTGTTGAATCCGCATTTAAAATGAAGGCACTAGGTCAAACGCAGATGCC
>JAOZIC010000077.1:0-4018 GCA_026014605.1 Candidatus Bathyarchaeota archaeon | reverse complement strand
GCAGGAACACAAGCTAAAACTCAGCTTATGGGACTGTTGCAAGTATTCGACACTGTTGAAGAAGTTAGAGTTTGGGACATAAACGAAAAAGCCGCCACAGAATTCTGCAAAGAAACAGAAATCCAACATGAACAAGTAAACATTTGTCCAGTAAAAGAAACAAAAACCGCAGCTAAAGAAGCAGACATCATCGTAACGGCTACCCCATCCAGAAAACCGTTAGTAAAAATGGAGTGGGTAAACCAAGGAACCCACATAAACTGCGTAGGAGCAGACGCCCCCGGAAAACAGGAACTAGACCCAAAAATCCTGACAAAATCAAAAATCGTGATAGACGATTGGACCCAAAGCAGCCACGGCGGAGAAATCAATGTTCCATTCTCACAAGGAATCATCAAAAAAGAGGACATCTGGGCAGACATCGCCGAGATAGTTGCTGGACTTAAACCAGCCCGTACGGCACCTGAAGAAATTACTGTTTTTACGTCCACAGGGCTTGCGATACAGGATGCAGCCGCAGCGGATGTTGCGTATCGGAAGGCTGTGAAACAAAAAGTGGGCGAATTCATTCAGATACTTTAAAAAATTGTAAGAATGGCGGGCCCGAGGGGAATTGAACCCCTGACCCCCGGGTTAAAAGCCCGGTGCTCTTCCTTGCTAAGCTACGGGCCCGCATAGCTTTTGGGTTACGGCGATTAAATTAAGGCTTTCGATTCTTATGTAAAAACAAGTGTACATTAAAAAAAGTTCTGGGGAAAAGAAAAGGGTGGGGGTTTAGAGGTTTTGTTTTCCTACATTTTAGGCAGAGTCTGCCCAAGTTTTTTCTAGATACTTCAAAGAGAGAGGCTTTACAGTTTTCTTTTCGCCTGTAGCCATCAGGAAACTCTGCACGTCTTGCAGGTTTTCTGCCCACTCTTTTTTCAGAGCATCTATGAAACTTGAGAAATCGGAATAGTTCTTGTGGAAAGACATAATGGAGTAGTCCATACCCATGCCTTCGCCACCGGCTGCATAAACAACGTTTGGGTTGTTTTGTGCCCACTTGTTGGCTTTCTCACTTAGCTGTGGTTGACCTTTTGCTTTAACGAAGGTCATTGCCATTATCTCAAATCCGAGTTCTGTCCAATCAGGAATAACAGTGTAATCGACGATAGCGGTCTTCTCTAGCCTCTGTCGCATTCTGGTAATTGTCGGCTGTGAAACTCCAATGATTTTGGCGATCTCTCTGTCGCTGCGTTTCGCATTCTTCATAAGCTCAAACAGAAGCTTGAGCATTCTTTTCTTCATCATAGCTACAGATTCATAATATAGCTAAATAAAAACATTATGCATAAACCTTGAGCATATATGTGACTTAAATAAACACAAATTTGGCAAAGTTCTTATTACATTCCATGAGTTGGTCGAAACGCTTATTTTGTAGTTTTTATGCAATTCGCACCAAGTTCACAAACGGTAGATGCCTCAGGTGGGCACGTAAATTACATGGTGAATTTTTCGCCGCCAACCAGAATGCGTTCTAAAACAGAACTGAGATTGATTAAACCTTCGTTTGTTTTTCCAGAAACAGGGATTAGCTCAAACTCCAGACCCAAACGGTGGATTGCGCGTATAATGTCTAGGCTAAGGAGTCTTCGTGTGCCTGTTAGTTTTTCGTCTATAGCTGATTCAAGTGCGTCGGGGTCGGATGACCAGCTTACGATACGTTTTGTTTCTTCTTCTGGCAGAAGGTCACATTTGGATAGTGCATGCAACTGTGGGAAGTAGAACCTGTTGTAGACTGCTGCTGATAGGAACATGTTTGAGATGTAGTTTAGAGGGTTAAATGAGAACACGGCGTCGAAGAGGTAGACTATTGCTTTTTGTTGGTCGGTTAACTCGTTTGCGATGTAGGGTCCGCTGGCTCTGAATGCGAATAGTTCCATTTGTCCGGGGGTGTCTACTAATACTACGTCGGATTGGAGGTCTTCGATTTCTGCGGCGATGCTTTGTGTTTCTTCTGCGATTAGGTCGGCGGCTAATACTAGGGCTCCGTTTGGTCCTAGTTTGTAGTCTTGCATGATTTGGTCTAAGTTTACTTTGTTTCGGATGTCTATGTCTGGTGCGTAAGGCAGGTTTGTTACTCCGGGGTCAAGGTTTACGGTTATCGATTTTTGTTTTCCTACCCTGAGCCAGTCGTTTAACGAGGCAGTGAGTAAAGATTTTCCTGACCCTGCGGTTCCGATTAAAAAGATTACAACCATACAAACACACCAGTATACACAAACGCGTCAAACTGATATTTTATTCAGCCAATATATCTGTTGTCTGCAACAAAAACAGATACAACCAGAATCTGGGTTACTCCGTTGATTTTATGTCCGTTATTTTTCCGCCCTTTTGCCGAATCAGCTCAGTTAACTGAACTAACGCTTCGGTAACACGTTTCTTGGCAACATCAACGTCGTCGGCAGTTGTGGAAAGATGAAATTCTATCTGAGGAAGCCGTTCTTCGCCTTTGGGGTGCGATTTTATGTAAACGTACGGGTTAGTATGCATCACCTCATCAACACAGGGCGCCATTTCGGACTCCATAACGTTAACGGTTTCGATGCTGGTTTCATAAAAGGTCACACCACACGAAGCTTGCTGCAAAACAGGTGCTACGGATTCGTCGAAAATTGCTTTCATTTCAGAGGGAACGCCCGGAAGGGCAAATATGGTTACGTTTTGGTGTTTTGCGACAACCGCGGGTGCAGTTCCAACAGCGTTAGGTAACGGTTTGGTGCCTTTTGGGATGTTTGCCATCTTTACACGGGCAGCAGTTAGTTCGATTTCGCCTGTTTTGGTTTGTTTTGCGTAGCTTTGGTATTTTTCTTTGACCATCTGCAAAGCTTGCTGGTTTGTTTCGGTTGTTGTCCCCAAGGCTTCTGCTAGGCCTTCTAATGTTTTGTCGTCAAAGGTGGGACCTAATCCGCCTGTGGTTAAGATAAATCTGGGGTTGCGGTTGATTGCTTCGTTTATTGCGTTGGAGATTTCGGTTATGTTGTCGCTTACTACTGTGATTCGGGTTGTGTTTAATCCAAGGTTGGTTACCCGTTTTGCCAGCCAATTGGCGTTGGTGTTTAGGGTTTTTCCTATCAAAAGTTCGTTTCCAATGCAGATTATTTCCAGATTGTTGGTCATGCAAAACCCTGTTGCGAAGTGTAACAGATGTAAACTATCAAAATGAAGTGTATAACTGCTTTGTTTAAACAACAAAACTTTGCGGAACAGCATGCAGGCTAAGTTTTTGTTAAAACGTTACGTTTTGGGGCACACTATTTTTTCTTGCCGAGCCACCACTTCAGGTAATCCTTTCGGTGTTGCTGGCGTTGCTCCTCTTCGGTTTCATATTTTGGTCGCATACTATCGCGTAGCTCGTAGAGTTCTTGAGGAGTAAGTGATAGCCCGCAGCTTTTGCACACATAACGTTTTGTGAGAGATACGTAATGTAGTTCTCCTCCACATTCAGGGCAATACCGCATAGACTTCGCCTTTTCAGTTTAGTTTCTATGTTAGTATATAAACTTAGATGTTCTGATTCCGAAAAAAGCACAGAATGAAGCTGGCATGAAAAATCTTTTAACAAAAACCAACCAAAGAAGGTACAAAAGTTTTGGGGGACCAATTTGTTAGGCATATTTGGAACAGGAGCATATCTTCAAACAGACATCAACCTCATACTGCAGGTTGCCATGTTTGTTGTTATTGGCATCAGCTTGTTTTACAAAAGCAAAAAGAAGTTCAAAATTCACGGACAAACAATGGGAATCGCCCTTGTTTTGCACATAATAACGTTTCTTGCGGTAATGTTGCCGTCGTTTACCGACGCTTACAGTTACTTCACAGAATACACCTCAGATTTAGGAGTCCAAACAATGTGGATTCACGCGGTTCCAGGAGCAATAACACTGATTCTGGGGCTGTTTTTGGTTGTAACGTGGGCATTGCGTCCATCTAACGTTGCGGCGTGTAGCAAACGAAAACGGATAATGGA
>JAOZIC010000176.1:4514-9070 GCA_026014605.1 Candidatus Bathyarchaeota archaeon | reverse complement strand
TATTTGCGTCAACTCAAGTATTTGCAGGCGGACTTTGAGAATTATCGCAAACGCACTGAACGACAAGTACAGGAGTTAACCGCAAGAAGCAACGAAAAACTGGTTTCAGAGCTTTTGTGTGTTCTAGACGACCTAGAGCGCGCTTTGGATTGCGGAAAACGTTCGGATGATTCATCTGGTTTGCTGGAGGGTGTTCGGATGGTTCACAATAACCTAATTAAGATGTTAGAACGTGAAGGTTTAGAGCGCATCGACGCTTTGGGTAAAGTCTTTGATCCTAACGTTCACGAAATCGTGGTTAGAATCCCACGAAATGATTGCGAGGAAGGCTTGGTCCTTGAAGAAGTCCGTCGCGGATTTGTGTTCAAGGGGCGGGTTCTTCGTCCGACCATGGTTAATGTTTCATGTTTAGAAGTTGAGGCGAAAAACAATGAGTAAAACCGAAAAAAGAGAAAAAATATTAGGAATCGACCTTGGAACAACAAACTCAGCTGCCGCTATCATGGAAGCTGGCAGACCAGTAACAATACCCAGTGCTGAGGGTCCAACACTTGCGGGAAAGATGTTTCCTTCAGTTGTTGCCTTCACGAAAGATGGGCAGTTACTTGTAGGTGAGCCAGCAAAACGGCAGGCTGTTACTAACCCGGAAGGGTCCATCTTTGAAGTAAAACGCAAGATGGGAACAAACGAAAAAATCGTTATTCGCGGAAAAGAGTACAGTCCACAGCAGATTTCGGCGTTTATTTTGCAGAAAATAAAACGTGATGCAGAAACTTTTCTGGGCGAAAAAGTAGGCAAATGTGTAATTACTGTTCCTGCGCACTTTAACGATAACCAACGTCAAGCAACAAAAGATGCAGGCGAAATCGCGGGTTTTGAAGTTGCTCGTATTCTTAACGAGCCTACTGCGGCGTCTTTGGCTTATGGTTTGGACAAGCTTGAGAACGAGATGAAAATCCTTGTTTTCAGTTTTGGTGGAGGAACAAACGACACCACCATCATGGACTTTGGAAGCGGAGTCTTTGAAGTATTGTCCACCAGCGGAGATACCCAGCTTGGAGGAACCGACGTAGACAAAGCAGTTGTCAATTATCTGTTAACTGAATACAAAACCTCGTCAGGTGTAGACCTAAGCGGCGACCCAATGGCGATGCGCAGACTAAAAGAAGCCTCAGAAAACGCCAAAATTGAACTCTCAACCCTGTTAACAACCGACATTAACCTTCCGTTCATCACCTCAGACGCCAGCGGACCCAAACACCTTAACATCACACTTACCCGAGCAAAACTTGAGCAACTGGCAACTCCAGTTGTTGAAAGAATCCGCGAACCAATCCTAAGAACCCTCAGAGACGCAAAACTTGAACCAAAAGACATCAACAAAATCATATTGATTGGCGGACAAACACGCATGCCTCTGGTCAAAAAGTTTGTTGAAGACCTTCTAGGCAAACAAGCCGAACGAGGCGTAGACCCCATGGAGTGTGTAGCCGTAGGAGCTGCCATTCAGGGCGGTGTTTTGGCGGGTGACGTCAAAGACTTGCTATTGTTGGATGTTACGCCCTTGTCGTTGGGTGTAGAAACGTTGGGTGGAGTTTTCACAAAAATAATTGAACGAAACACCACCATCCCAACAAAGAAGAGCCAAATCTTCTCCACCGCAGCCGACATGCAAACAGCGGTAACAATCAACGTTTTGCAGGGCGAACGTGCAATGGCATCAGACAACCTTTCGTTGGGTATGTTCAACTTGACCGAGATTCCTGCTGCTCCTCGTGGTGTTCCCCAGATTGAGGTTTCCTTTGACATCGACGCCGACGGCATATTGAACGTTTCTGCCAAAGATTTGGGCACAGGAAAGGAACAAAAAATCACGATTACTGCGTCAACCAAGCTTTCTGAAAACGAAAAAGAGCGCATGATGAAAGAAGCTGAACAGTTTGCAGAAGACGACAAGAAACGCAAAGAAGAAATCGAGGTCAGAAACAACGCGGATTCGCTTCTTTACACTGCGGAGAAAACAAAATCTGATTTAGGCGACAAACTCGGAAAAGAGCAAATCCAAAAAATCGATGATGCCGAGGCTAAGCTACGTGAAGCAACCAAGGGAACTGACGTTGCCAAGATTAAATCTGAGACAGAAGCGTTCTCTAAGGTTTTGCAGGAAGTTGGAACCGTTATTTATCAACAGGCGGCTGCTGCTCAGGCTGCGGCTCAAAAACCCGAACAGAAGGACGAGTCTGGCAAAACGGTTGTTGATGCAGAATACGAAGACGTTAACGACAACAAATAACTTTGAAGGATGCTTCTTTAGGCTGATACATAAATGACCAACAAGCGCGATTACTACGAAGTTCTGAACGTTTCTAAAGAAGCATCAAAAGACGAAATCAAACGAGCCTACCGAAAACTTGCCTTGCAGTATCACCCAGACAGAAACAAGTCTCCAGACGCTGAAGCTACGTTCAAGGAGGTTTCTGAAGCCTACGCAGTTTTGTCTGACGACGAAAAACGCCGACAATACGACCAGTTCGGGCACGCGGGAATAAACGGCAGATACAGCGCCGAAGACATCTTCCGAGGCGCAGACTTCGAATCCATCTTCAGGGGCGCAGGCTTTGGTTTTGGCGACATATTTGAAGCCATCTTCGGAGGCGGTGGAGGCGGTCGCAGACGAGGCAACCGACGAGGCGCTGACCTTCGGTATGATATGGTTATTTCTTTGGAAGATGTTGTTTCGGGACTGAAAAAAGAGATTGAAATCAACGGATTCGAGAACTGTGAAACCTGTGGCGGCACCGGAGTAAAAAAGGACGCAGAATCCAAAAAATGTAGCGAATGTGGCGGAGCAGGAGAAGTTCAACGAATCAGGTCTATGGGTTTTATGCGGTTTGCCGAAGTTCATCCCTGCCAGAAATGCAACGGTAAAGGTGTGCCCGCAGAGTTTTTGTGCCCAACCTGCCACGGCGCAGGCGCAGTTCGTGGTAAACGAAAACTTGCCATAAATATCCCCGCGGGAATCGATGAAGGATTCCATCTGCGAATTGGCGGAGAAGGTGCTCCAAGCAACAGTGTTGGGCAACGGGGCGACCTGTACGTGGTTATTCATGTTAAGCCCCACAAAGAGTTCGTCAGACGCGGCGACGACATCCTGATGCAAAAGAAGGTACCCTTTCCAGTGTTGGCGCTAGGAGCAAAAATTGTTGTACCCACCCTGCACGGTGACACTAAACTGAAAGTGCCTGCTGGAACCCAAACTGGAACATTGTTCAAGTTAAGAAGCAAGGGTATTCCTCATTTTCGTGGGTTTGGCAAGGGCGACCAGTTTGTTGAAGTAGTTGCGGAAACTCCTGAGAAGTTGTCTAAGAAACAAAAGGAACTTTTACAAAAGCTGGCAGACGAATTCAAGGAATAGTTTCAGGTTCTGCTTTGTTTCATTTTGTGGCAGCACGATTTTTTGTTGGCTAAAGATTAAAATCTTAAGAGGCTATGATTAGCTGTTAGTGTTGAATTGAAGGTTTTCAAGTTGGATAAACCAGAAGTTGAGGCAGAGGAACGCCCAGAAATCATGTTGCCTGTTGGCGCTTCTCTAGTGGGCGACGCTGTTATTGTTTCTTCACCTGAGGGTATCGAAGAGTTTTCCAAAAAAGGGTACGGCGTACCCGAAGACAACAAGTTAAACCTCACTTTTTATGAAGCCCTGTTTTTGTTGGGCAAAGGCTCAATTGAAGTAACCGACAAAAAAACAGGAAAAAAACTGGTTTTCCAAGACCTGCTCAAAACTTTCCAAGCCCTAGACAAAGACGCATGGGTGCGTTACCTGATTTACCGTGACCTACGAAGCCGTGGGTACGTTGCCCGTGAAGGTTTCGGGTTAGGCGTAGACTTCAGGTTGTACGAACGTGGCGACTACGGCAAGGGAACTGCCAAGCACCTGATTTTTGGTATTCAGGAGGGTCAACCTGCATTGTTGGAGACGTTGGCTCGGACTCAGCGGTATGTGCAGAATTTGAAGAAGAACCTTATTTTGGCTGTTATTAACCGCAGGGGCGAGATTGTTTACTATTCTCTTTCAGAACTTAACCTAAAATGATGTGAAATACTATGTTCAAAACTGTCCGCGGAATGAGAGACCTTCTGCCCAAAGACGCCCAGATGATGCGCCATGTTGAGCAGGTTTCCAGAGAAGTTTCTAAACTGTATGGATACGACGAAATCATCACCCCCGTACTAGAATCCTATGAGCTTTTGGCGGCAAAAACCAGCGAAGAAATACGCGCACGCATGTACACCTTCAAAGACCTAGGCAAACGACAAGTTGCCATGCGCCCAGAATTCACTGCATCTGTTGCACGTTTGGTTTGCACACAGATGAGAAACGAACCCAAACCCATGCGGTTCTTCTCTGTTGGCAGCCTGTACCGCTACGATGAACCCCAGTTTGGGCGTTACCGCGAGTTTTGGCAATCAAACTTTGAACTGTTTGGTTCAGACAGACCAGAAGCAGACGCAGAAATCTTGATACTAACAAACGATTTGCTCAACCGTTTAGGACT
>JAOZIC010000176.1:0-4414 GCA_026014605.1 Candidatus Bathyarchaeota archaeon | reverse complement strand
TACACTGGAATGATTTTTGAAGCCTTCATCCCCGAAATAGACGTAGCTCTTGGTGGCGGGGGTCGTTACGACAAATTAATTGAACTGTTCGGTGGACAGCCCATACCTGCGGTGGGTGTTGCGCAGGGTATTGACCGTATAGTTTTGTCCATGAACAAGCAAAAGGTCGGTGCGGATACTTCCAAACTAAACAGTGCCGTTGTTATCTCCGTTAAGGACGAGTCCATGGGTAAGGCGTTGGAGCTTGCGGATACTTTGCGTAAGGCTGGGGTGTTTGTTGAGTTGGCTGTTATGGGGCGTTCTATGGGGAAAGCTTTGGCAGACGCTGACCGACGCGGGGTCTGTTATGCTGTGATTGTTGGTCCTAAAGAGCTTGCGCAACAAAAAGTTGTGGTTAAGGACATGAAAGCAGGTGAACAAAAAACCGTTGACATCCAGAATCTTACTCAAGAGGTACTGGGACACCCAAAGTAGCTTGATTTTGTTGTTTTTGTTGTCTTGCGTTCACTATTTTATTTATTCCATACGCCGCAACTAGCAGATACCCTGCGGCTCCGAGGATGTAGGTTGTTACAGATATTACGCTGACGATTGGTGCTGTTGCTGGGTAAAAATCTGCAAGTATGATAAACGTGTCCGTGAACGCGTTGAAAAACCAGTGCATGATTATTGATGCTTGGATTCCGTAAACTAGGTAGATTACGGCTAATACTAACCCAACCGTTGCTGACGACGTGATTTTGCCCAGTTCCCAGCTTACCCCCGGGTTAAAGTGTGCCAAACCAAAAATCATGGCAGTAATAGCAACCATGCCCCATTCGCCTATGCTGATTCCGCCAAGCACACCGTTTTCTTTGACCGTTTTTGCGCCTGCCCACTGTTTTGCTTTGTCTGGGAAGAAGGGTGCTAACACAAAAGTTTTCAGTAAATCTGTTCTGGAGGCTGTTGCGATGTTTTTGCCTGCCCAGAACACGTACACGATAACAAATGCGCCGATTGGAACCAGCCGAAAGATTACTTCTTCTATAACCGACGCATACGACAAGTCCACAAGTGCCTCAAACTGGTTAGCTGGTATCGAAGGTGCTCCTGTTGGGATTCCGCCTGCTTCTTGGATGCTTTGAATTAACAAAACCGCGATTAGCATCATGCTGTTAAGAACGGGCATGGCAAACAGGCAGCTGTTAAACAGTTTTCTTGTGGGTTGAACAAGACCATTTTTTACTACAGTATGAAAGTTGTCTTTTAGTTTCCACGCAAAAACAAAACTGGCAGTAATCGCAGCCCAGAGCCCCAAAAACACTGCGCCAACGCTTAATCCAAGGGGCATAAACGCTGTTTTGCTGAAAAACCAAATCGGCAACGCCGTTACCGTGTGTGCGCTTACGGTTGCTCCCTGCTCTGTTAAGTACATCAGTATTGGTTGCAGGGACATTGACAAAAAGTACAAACCAACAGTAAGCAGCACCGTAACTATCAGCAACATTTTGACGAACACTTTGACAAAGTCAGATATCATCGATTATTCTCCGGGTATCCTAATGTTTGTTGAAGGTAAATTAAATGTGACCTAAAAAAACCAGTGTTCAGGCTCGCAGAAAGCCTTTGATGTTGTCTTTGATTGTTCTAAGTAATGTGTGCTTGATTTTTTCTGGTTCTTCTAAGTTCTCAAGTTGCGCAATTCTGTGGTATGCTGGGGGATGCGGGTCAAAACGTAGCCACTCGGACCTTCTGTAGCCCGTGAATTCTGGTTCTCGTTTGTTAAGCGGAAAAAGCCGCCTGAAACCGATTTTTTTGAGGGCTTCTGCCATTACTTTTGGTTGCCCAATGACCTTTGCTGAGTCTAGGTCTGCTCTGCCTTCTAGAAACTTGCCAAAAAAGTACACCAACCCGATTGCTACGATAAAGTAGCCCCAGAACACGATTATACCCAAGTTTATTATGATTGGCAAAACCACGTAGAACCGTACCAGAAACTCTAGGCTGGACATCGAGGACATGACCACGGGGTCATGGTTTTTTAGGTGGCTCATTTCGTGTCCGACTACGCTTAGTAGTTCGTCTTCTTCGAGTTGTGAGAGTATTCCAGTTGTTATCAAAACTGTTCCCAGACTTGCGGTTGGACCTGCGGCTGCGGCGTTGGGGATTATGGTGTTTCTTATCACGATTTTTGGGATTGGTAAACCGAATTTTGTGGCTGCTTTTTTGACGATTTGGTAGATGTTGATTGTTTTGATTGTCAGGTTTTCTGGTGTGCAGTCTATGCCGTATTCGGAGAATGTTTTGCTGGATGTTTGGCAGTCTGGTTGTTTTCCTTGTGCGATGGTTTGTTCGTATATTTTTTTTCTGATTTCAGAAATGTTTTTGGCGTATTTTTTTCGGAACTGCTCAAATTTTTCCAAGGAAAAGTGGTACTGTAACAATATTATTTCCTGTTGTTTTTCGTTGATTTCCCAGTTCCCTGTTTTGGCTACTATTTTTCCTGAAAATATTGATAATCCGACGATTGCTGCGACAAAAAATATTGGTCCATATGAGCCGAATATCCAGAAGAAAACAAACGTTACTGTGGTCAATATTACATAGAGCGGCAGCATGGATTCTGTGAAGATTTTGCCAATTATTCCCGTGCCTTCGTTTTGTGGAACAATTTTTTCGTTAGGCACAAACGCGAGGTACAGTGTGGTTTTGCGGATTTCTTCCTCGTAGAGTTGAACCATCAAAAACAGGTCATCGTATAGTTGGTCTAGAAACGTTTTTTGGATTGACGAATCATCGAACGTCATGGTTACTTTTACGGGAGCAGACGCTTCAACATTTACTTGTATTTGTTGTTGTGTTTTCGGTGCAGTAACGTTGTATGTTAGAAACTGTTTGCCGTTTTGGGTTGCTGTGTTTATGTTTCTAAAATCTCGGTATTTGTTTTGTTGAAGCAAATAGTTGCGTTTCAGGAATTCTGGAAGAAATTTCAGGTTTCCTTCAGAAACTTCGGTGTCGATACTATATTCCGCTGTTTGGATGACACCATTTTCTGGCATTTGTTACCAATTAAAATGTTGTTTGGAACCCATTTAATGTTGTTGTTTTGTTGCTATTTTTGCAGTTCTTCTTTTTCGAGCCGCTGTATTTCTTCAAGAAATTGTCGAATCGAGGGTTGTATTCTGATTCTGCCGTCGTTGGTTACTTGTATGAAATTGTATTCTTTTAAAAAGCTGAGCACTTTTTCTGTTTTAAACTCTGTAAGTTCGGCTTTTACTGTGACCTCTTTTGTGTCGTGCCACTTTCCGTCCTTGAGCAACCATAGAATGTCGTCGATGTCCGTCATTGGGGGTCCTCTTTCGAGTTGATGTTGTTTGCAAAATGCATAAATGTGTTATGAATTTAATCTTCAGTTTTTTTTATTGAATCTGATAGAATTTTTCATGTTTTTGTATAGAACTTAGTTCTATATCTTTATTATAGAACCTACATAGGGAATTGAGTTTCTCCTGTCTTTATATTCAATAAACCAAAGAGTCAGTAACAACAGCCAAGCACCCAAAAGAAGCCCAAAAAAGGCAACAATCACGGTGCATGGAGGAACCAAAAATGACCTCTCCTGAACTAAAAGAATTCGTTGACGAACTACGAACCGAATGGAAAGACCTATGGCGAAGCCGAGTTGAAGACAAAATCCGCGCCGAAGGCATAGCAAAAAACGATTACTCCAAACTTTTCGTAGAACGCGGAACAGTAATCATGGCAACAAGAGACTACAAACCCATGGAATTCTTTGACATAGTCCAACAGTACCTCCAATTTGACGCAGACAAAGTAGTTCCAATTAACACAACAGTAGGCGGCTGGGGCAAATTCGTAAGAGACAACATCAAAAAACAAAAACGCCAAACCAAACGAACCTACACCCCACCAAAACCTAAACGCGCCAAAGGACAACAACAAAAAAATGGTGGACGAGGCTGGCGACACACCAAGCTTTTGGACATCTAATCTACTAAATTCTTTTTTGTATTTCTAAAAAACCGTACACGCAGTTTTGATGGCGGGCGGGACGGGACTCGAACCCGTGACCCCGAGCTCACTCCCAGTTCCCTGTTAGGAGGCATACACCAACAAACATTGTTGTTCGTGCCCTATCCAAGCTAGGCTTCGGTAGAAAACTGAATCAGCTTTCTTTACCCGCCCAGATTTACCCGCCAAACCATTTCTAATATCTTGACTGTTATAACCATAACGCCAAACAACACCCAAAGATGCCCCATAAAGAACCAAAAAACATCAACTTCAGGTAACATTTATGTCGAAGGTCAGTGGTGAATAAAGAAGGATGGCGGGGATACCCGAGCCAGGTCTAAATAGCGGGTCAAACATAGATCCCCTAGGAAAAGGGGGAGGACTTAAGATCCTCTGGCGC
>JAOZIC010000213.1:5154-9091 GCA_026014605.1 Candidatus Bathyarchaeota archaeon | reverse complement strand
GTTTAGAAAATAGAGAATGATGTTTGGAAAATAAATGCCAAACAAGCAGTTGCCAGCATCATTACGCCCCAACCGCGTGAAACGTTGTGACCCAGTTTATTCATGGCAAACAGCATGAATGTTGCAATAACCATGAACGGTGCGGTCATCAAAAGTTCAGATAATGTAACCGTGAACGAAGAAGTCAGTCCAACGGTTCCAAAAACCAGTGTGAGTGTTAACATGTTGTCGCCAATTACGTTGCCGATTGTTATGTCCTGTTCGCCTGCCATTGTTGCCGCAACTGAAACTGCTACTTCTGGAACAACACATCCCAGAGCAACTATGGTCAGTCCGACGTAGAACTGGTTTATGGCAAAGATTTCTGCAATGTTCATAGCGCTGAACACCAAAAGAAAGGTAGCAACAACTAGTGCGGATGCACCAAGTAGTATGTCTGTGCCTATGCTTTTTTTGCTGGGTTTAGGTCCTTTGCATTCTTCTTCTGTGGCGCATGTTCCGTGGCGTATCGCATAGTAAATGAAAATTGGGTAGAACGCAACAAAGACTGCGCCTATCATCCAGTTTACTGTTCCAGTTACTGCCAATGTGATAATCATCAAGAAGCTTAAACCAATCATGAACAGGCATTCTTTGCTGATGGAACTGTTCTTGATTTGAAGTCCGCCTCCCAATAAACCGCAGATTCCGATAATCAGTGGAATGTTATAGATGTTTGAGCCGATGATGTTTCCCAGCGCCATGTGTGAAGAGCCAAAAGCAACTGCGAAAACAGAGCTTAAAAGCTCGGGTAGAGCTGTTACAAATGCTACAAAAACGGTTCCTACGACTACTCTGCTTATGTTAAAGCATGAAGAAAGCCCCGAAGCTCCTCTAACTATTCGTTTTGAGCCCCAGTAAAGAATGAATATGCTTACTGCCATTGCGGCGAGGCTTAATACTAAGATTTCCAACGACTACTCCACCGTGTTTCCAATAGCAACCTAAAGGCGCTGATATAAAGATATCTTAAATTTTGACCAATCACCATTCGTAGCAACATGCTTTTTTAACAAAAATGTAACAATTTAATAGGTCTGACGAGACAAACAAAGATGAAACACAATGACTAACGGATTCACGGGCAAACTTTTACGCGTTAACCTCTCATCGGAGAAAATTTCTTTCGAAACCCTAGAAGAAACCTTCTACCGCAAACATTTCGGCGGCAGAGGACTAATCTCGTATATTCTACTTAACGAGTTAGAACCAAAAATTGACCCCTTGGGACCAAAAAACAAGCTAATTTTTGCGTGCGGACCAGTAACCGGCGCCCCCGCCAGCGGCACTGGACGAAACAGCGTCGGCGCAAAATCCCCACTAACAGGCGCTTACGGAGAAGCCGAAGCAGGAGGATACTGGGGCGCAGAACTAAAACGGGCAGGAATCGACGCCATAATAATAGAAGGAAAAGCGTCAAACCCCGTCTATTTGTGGATAAACGACCAACACGTGGAACTAAAAGACGCCTCAAAACTGTGGGGACATGAAATCCGTGAGTCTCAGCAGATTATTCGAAAAGAACTGGACAACAAAACAGTAAAAGTTGCACAAATTGGTCCAGGCGGAGAAAAACAAGTACGATACGCCTGCGTAATCAATGACATGAACCATGCGGCTGGTCGATGTGGCATGGGTGCAGTTATGGGTTCAAAGAACCTCAAAGCAGTTGCAGTGAAAGGTTCAAAAAGTGTTCCAGTGCGTAAACCGAAACGGCTTCGGAAACTTGCCCAGTGGATGGCAACGAACGTGGATAGTGTTGCCCGTGTTTTGCATGTTTATGGAACAGGGGTGGGTATGGATGCCATGGTGGAGGCAGGTAATCTTCCGATTCGTAATTTCAGGGACGGCGACTTCCCAGAAGCAGACAACATCTCGGCTGAAACAGTAAAAAACACCGTTAGTGTTGGAATGGGAACCTGTTTTGCGTGTGCGATTGCGTGCAAAAAAGAAGTAAAAGTAACCGAACCATGGACCGTTGACCCCGAGTACGGTGGACCAGAATACGAAACATTGGCGTCTTTGGGTTCAAACTGCGGAGTAGGCGACCTCAAAGCAGTATGCAAAGCAAACGAACTGTGCCAGCGCTACAGTATCGACACCATCAGCACGGGAACAACAATCAGTTTTGCCATGGAATGTTTCGAGCACGGTTTGCTCACAACAAAAGACACCGAAGGCATCGAGCTAACGTTTGGAAACGCCGAAGCAATGCTAAAGGTTATCGAACAGATTGGAGAAAAACGTGGCATAGGCAAACTTTTGGCACAAGGAACCAAACGGGCGGCTGAGCAGATTGGAAACGGTGCTGAACAGTTTGCGGTTCATGTTAAAGGCGAAGAAGTTCCCATGCACGACCCACGGCTAAAACGTGGCGAAGCCCTAGGTTACGCAGTTTCTCCAACTGGTGCTGATCATGTTCATAACATTCATGACACGTTTTTGTATCCAGAACTGCCAAACCAGTACAAAAGCTTGGGCGTACTCGAAGCCGTGCCTGTGGAAGATTTTGGACCCAAAAAGGTACGGCTGTACAAGTATGTTGGCGAGTGGCGTACCCTTAACAACTTTTTGGTAATGTGTCTGTTTACTCCGTGGAGTGTAACCCAAAAAGTGGATATCGTCCGCTCCGTAACTGGGTGGAACACCACAGCCTTTGAGTTAATGAAGGTCGTCCAACGCGGAAACACGCTTGCAAGAATATTTAACCTGCGCGAAGGTTTCACAGAAAAAGATGATTGGCTTCCTCCAAGGTTCTTTAAACCAAGAACTTCTGGTAACCTGAAAAATGCTGTTGACGCAGATGCACTGCAAAACGCCAAACTAACCTACTACGACATGATGGGCTGGACCAATCAGGGAGTTCCTAAACAGAGTGCATTGGACGAGTTGGATATTGGTTGGGCATCACGTAAAATTGTTGCACAATAGCCTAATATCTTACATTTTTTAATTATTGGTCATCCCATACAAGTTTACGTTTGAAGGTGCAAGGTTTGCCTGTTAAAAGACAAAAATGGAGCAACGATTTTGGTGAATGGTTCCGCGACGTGTTGATTAACGCGGGAATTATGGATTACCGTTACCCCATCAAGGGGTGTGGAGTTTGGATGCCCTACGGTTTTAAGATACGAAAAAATGTGTTGCAAATCATACGTGACTTATTAGACAATACTGGGCACGACGAAACCCAGTTTCCGCTTTTGATTCCTGAAACTGCGTTAGCTCAAGAATCTGCACACGTAAAAAGCTTTGAAGGCGAATGCTTCTGGGTAACCCACGGCGGATATGAGCCTCTTAAAATCAGGTTTGCTCTAAGGCCTACAAGCGAAACCGTTATCGCGCCCATGCTTAAGCTTTGGATTCGTTCCCACGCAGATTTACCCATAAAACTGTATCAAGTTGTAAACGTTTTCCGCCACGAAACCAAAGCAACCCGACCAATCATACGCATGCGCGAAGTAGCAACCTTCAAAGAAGCCCACACATGCCACGCAACCGCAGAAGAAGCCGAGCAACAAGTAAAACAGGCAGTCGAGCTTTACAAGCAGTTCTTTGATTCTGTTGGTGTGCCCTATGTGGTTTCTCGACGTCCTGAGTGGGACAAATTCGCAGGCGCATTATATACCATCGCGTTTGATTTGCTGTGCCCCGATGGCAGAGCCCTGCAAATTGGAACTGTGCATAATCTGGGACAAAACTTTGCCAAAGCGTTTGACATTACCTACGAAACCGTGGACGGAAACCAAGAGCACATCTGGACTACCAGCTACGGTATTTCTGGGCGGGGTGTTGCCGCGGTTTTGATTGCTCACGGGGACGATAATGGTATTGTTTTGCCTTCGAACATTGCGCCGATTCAGGTTGCGGTTGTTCCTGTTCCATACAAAGGCAAAGG
>JAOZIC010000213.1:0-5054 GCA_026014605.1 Candidatus Bathyarchaeota archaeon | reverse complement strand
GCTGCAGTGCAAAAGATAGCCGAAGAACTGAACGCTGACCTGAAAACTAACGCCGCGGCTCTGCTAAAAGAACACGTTTTTCGCGTAAACAGGTTGTCTGAGGCAAAGAGTTTGCTCAAAAAACGTGCAGGAATCGTTGAGGTTCCTTGGTGTGGAAACGATGAGTGTGGTCACAGAATGGAAGAAGAGGTTGAGGCTCGTTTGCTTGGTTTTCCAGAGGATACTGACGAGAAAATTGATGGTAAATGTGTGGTCTGTGACCAGCCTGCGGTGCAGGTTGTAAGGGTTGCTCAGGCTTACTAGCTTTGACCAAAAGTTGTTTAATGTGGTTGACCACAACTGCTAAGAAAACATTAGCCGTTAACTTACTTCAATGTCTTGGGAGACGTCAAAAGGGTGCTTACAAAACTAAAACAGCAAGTTCAAGACGCCTTAACCTCTACCGCTAACATGTTTCACCGCGTCGGCTTGACACCAAACCATGTAAGCGTGTTGGGGGTCATCTTTTCTGGACTTGCAGCTTTCACATATTCCCAGTGGGAGTTTAATCCCATTCTGTTAATAGTTGCACCAGTTTTGATGCTTGTTTCTGGACTGTTTGATGCCCTAGACGGAGTAATCGCACGTGTCCACGACCAAGCCTCAGTGTTCGGCGCCTTTTTTGATTCAGTTCTTGACAGATACTCAGATGCAATAGTATTGTGCGGAATAATTGTTGGTGGATTAACTGAACTGCGTTGGGGAATTGTCGCATTAATGGGTTCGTTGCTGGTTAGTTATGTCCGGGCAAGAGCTGAAGCCGCTGGAGTGAAAATGGAGTCTGTTGGCATTGCGGAACGTGCAGAAAGAATTGTGATACTTGCTTTGGTTAGCTTTGTTAGTTATATGTGGATTGACGCACTAAACTGGGGTGTTCTGTTGCTTGCGGTGTTAACTAACATAACAGTAATTCAGCGTGTGCTCTACTTCCGTAAAGCATTGAAACAATGAGAAAGAAAAAGGCTGTTTGGTTTTTTTAACGCCTATATGTTCTTCTGGGTGGACCTGTTCGTCGCTCGTTCTTTGAGCGTACTTTAACAACTCCACGGTGGACCGCACAGGAAACGCAGTAATATTTTGTTTCGGTACGGCTTGCTATGTACGTGCCTTGTTGACGAAGTTCCTTATACAAAAGTGAATCTACCAAAGAGACTCTTCGTGACACTCTTTTCGCTTTGTCACGGGGGACTTGCTGACCACATCCTTGACATTGAACTAGTGAACCTTTACCTTTACCGCCTTTTGCTCGACCTCTGGACTTTCGTTTTACTGGCATGTCTTTTTCCTCATTTCCTAATTTTTAGAGTGCTATTAGTATCTTAAGCTTCGGTCTATATACCTTGCGTTTTTTGCTTGGTAACACTCTGCCTATTTATCACCCAACTAAGTTTAATTTATGATTTTTGTAGTTACAATTTTTTTAGTTAACTACTCAGTATGAGCTCGGATTAAACACGCTTTTTTTGCGAGTATTCCCACTGCTGTAGCGATAATAAATAAGGGCAAAATTATCCATGAAGGAAACTCCGGGATACCATATTCGTCTGTTTTGATTACCCAAAAATCTTGATCATTCTGTTCATAGTTATTTTCTTCCGTATCCGAAGACCTTTTGGAACAAGACAAAACGAACCCGCCATCCGATGTCTGAACTAATGATGGAAGCCCCGTTCTTGAATCTCCATCATATGTTTGTGTCCACTCTATGTTTCCGTTTTCGTCGGTCTTAACTAACAAAAGATTCGTTAATGGGTCATGATTCACTTTTCCTGCGAAGGCAAATCCTCCATCTGTTGTCTGAACCAGAACTGGAAAAAATTCAGGATTCTCTGTTCCACATGTCTGATTCCACACGACATTTCCATGATTATCTGTTTTGATTAACCAAAAATCCTCATTGTTACCAAATGAAGATGTGATACCTGCTAAAACAAAACTTCCATCAGACAATTCAATCAAAGAGTTAGGAGCGTCCCAGCTTGTTCCACCGTATGTTTGGTTCCACTGTATGTTCCCTGATGCGTCGGTTTTAATTAACCACATATCAGCATTGCCTTCACCATACGAAAATGTTTTACTGGCTAATGCGAATCCTCCATCAGATGTTTGAAGCAACACTGGGTCAGTTTCTGGTTCGGGTCCTCCGTATATTTTACTCCATTCTTTAGTGCCATTCGAATCTGTTTTGATTAACAACAAATCGTCGTAGTCACCTAACGAAGAAAAGGAACTGCCCACCAGTGCATATCCCCCATCGGTTGTTTGAACCAATGTAGACCCACTATAGTAACCCGTTTCTTCGTCATAGCTTTGGGTCCACTCTGTGTTTCCATATTCATCGGTTTTTATTAAACAAACATGTGACCAAAAGTCATCAGGTAAGCTATTGACAGGTATGTATCCGTCAAACAAGTATTGGTCAGTGCCGACAAACGCAAAGCATTCATCCGATGTTTGAACAAAAGTGTTACCTTCAGTAATTGTTTTGTTCCATTCCATGTTTCCGTAAGGGTCTATTTTTACTAACCAACCAGTGGATCCAAACGATTCACTGAAACCATACAAAACAAACCCCTCATCAGAAGTCTGAACCATAGAAAGACAAACATCCATGTCGTCGCCTCCGAAGGTGTTACTCCAAACAGTTGAAGATGCACCAACAGAATCAACTATAAAAAAACTAAATAAAACACAAAGAATAACAAATACAAGCAGTATTCTTTTTTCCATTAGTTACACAATTAGCCATCTTTGTTTTCATCTTTAAAAAAAGCTTTTTATCAAGAAACATTGACTAAAACCCCTTGTGGTTGGTCAAAAAACCTTGACTGACATGTTCCTTTGGTTATTTTTTGGCTTTTTTGGGCATACAACAAAACCGCTATTGTTTCACAATACGCAAAACAATTTTAGTGTGTTTTTCCCACTTACTTGTCTGTTAACATTAATGGTCGGTGATTTGCGTGGGTAGAGTAGGTAAAGGTACAACATGTAGTGTCAAAAACTGCGATGCAACTGCAGTTCGTTCTATTGCCCGTGATAAGGTTAGTGCAGCAGGTTTGAAGGTTGATGAGGGCAGACGTTCCTTCCTTTGTAGAGAACACTACAAAGAATACAAGAAAGGCAGCAAAAAAGACAAGCTTCTGGAGAAATGGAGGCACAACGGCTAATGCCCAAACAGTGCTTTGCTGCATTACACGATAAAGCTGGATGGAAAAATTGAGAATTCTACAGTTACACTCTAACTTCATAGAATATGAAGCCGTAGAAAAAGAAATAGAAGTCGCAGAAGAACCAGAAAAAAAATCTGAAAGACTAGAAGAAATCGTCGTTTTGTTCACAGCAATCGAAGAAGGCGACGACAAAGAAATCGTCAAAAAAGCGATGGATGCAACAAAAGCTTCTTTAGACCAACTCAAGGTCAACCGCGTGATAATTTATCCATACGCCCACCTGAGTAGCAACTTGGCAAAGCCTTCGGTTGCACTCAAACTGTTACAGGAAATGCGAAACATCGCCAAAGAGTACGGACTAGAAACCTATTCGTCACCTTTTGGTTGGTGCAAACAGTTTTCCATATCTATTAAAGGACACCCATTAGCCGAGCATCTAAGAATCGTTACAGGTGACTCTGCAAAAGAAGAGGTAGTCTGCGACGCAATCAAAGCAGAAGAAAAGCTCAAATCGCTCTGGTATGTGTTGAACCCCGACGGCGAACTGATTCCCGCAAAAGAATTCAGGTTCAAAGGCTGCAAAAACTTGGAAAAGTTATGCAGGTACGAAATCAAAAAAGTACGGGCTGTTCAGGACACTCCGCCTCATGTGCCTTTAATGAAACGTCTAGAAATCGCCGATTACGAGGCAGCAAGTGACCCCGGAAACCTGCGTTGGTACCCGAAGGGTCGTATGATAAAGTCGTTGATTGAGCAGTACGTAACCGATAGCGTAATCGACTACGGGGCAATGGAAGTTGAAACTCCAATCATGTACGACATGGAACACCCCGCAATTGCCCATTATCTGCAACGGTTTCCTGCACGCCAGTATGTTCTTTGTTCGGATAAACGGGACTTCTTTTTGAGGTTCAGCGCCTGTTTTGGTCAGTTCTTGATGATACACGACGCCCAATTCAGTTACCGCCAGCTTCCGCTGCGTATCTACGAGTTAACCAAATACGCTTTCAGGCGAGAAAAAAGCGGCGAATTAACAGGACTACGGCGGCTCAGATGCTTCACCATGCCCGACTGCCACGCGTTGGTTGCGGATATCGAGCAAGCCAAAGAGGAGTTTTTGGCTCGTTTCAAGTTGTCCATGAACATTTTGGATAATGGTTTAGAACTAACCAAAGACGGCGACTACGAGCTTGCAATCAGGGTAACCAAGGACTTTTACGAGGAAAACAAGGACTTTGTTCTTTCCATGGTGAAACTGTTCGGGAAACCAGTTCTAATTGAAATGTGGGAAGAACAGTTCTTCTACTTTGTTTTGAAGTGGGAATTCAACTTCGTTGACAACCTAGGAAAAGCGTCCGCCCTGTCAACCGACCAAATCGACATAGAAAACAGCAAACACTACGACATGACCTACGTGGACGAAAACGGCGAAAAACAGTACCCGCTGGTTCTTCACTGCAGCCCAAGCGGAGCAATAGAACGAACCGTCTACGCGTTGTTAGAGAAGGCTCATAGGGACTCGTTGAAGGGGGCATCTCCTATTCTGCCGTTGTGGTTGGCTCCTACACAGGTCAGGATTGTTCCTGTTTCTGAAAAGTTCATCGGCGAAACCGAGAAACTCATGCAACAAATCGAACAAAACAACATACGCGTCGACATAGACGACCGACCCCTAAGTCTGGGCAAAAAAGTCAGAGCAGCAGAAAAAGAGTGGATAAACTACGTTCTGGTTATCGGCGAAAAAGAACTAGAATCAGACGTTTTGCCAGTGCGGGACCGAAAAGCAGGAAAACAAATCCGAAACATGAAACTCCAAGAACTCATCGACGAAATCAACCAGAC
>JAOZIC010000206.1 GCA_026014605.1 Candidatus Bathyarchaeota archaeon | reverse complement strand
CCCATTGGAGACCAGACGCAAAATCAGTTCTTACAAACAAAAAAGCCAGAAAAAGCCTGAAACGTTACTTTGCAGTAATGGAAAACGACAAACCTGCCAAGTTTTTAATCGCCAAAAAGCTGCCAGCAGATTTCAGTAAATCTGATTCCCTTCAAGAACTGTGGACGCTCCACGAGCAGCTTCTCAAAGATTTTTCTGTTCTAGAAAACGAGTTAGACACCAAACAAAAACAGTTAAACCAACTGTCAACCCCGAAACTTTCGTTTCTTGACCTGAAAACCGAAATCGCAAACCGCATACTTGAAAGCTGCCACCTGTGCGAACGCAGATGCGGCGTCAACCGACTTGAAGGCGAACTAGGCTACTGCCGATGCGGAACAACTCCAACTGTTTCAACCATTTTTCCGCACACTGGCGAAGAACCCGAACTTGTCCCATCTGGTACCATATTCACTTTAGGCTGCACTCTTAGGTGCCTTCACTGCCAAAACTGGAGCATATCCCAGTGGTTTGAATCAGGAGAACTCTACACCCCCAAGCAACTAGCAAAAGCGGTAACCTATCTGCGCAAAGAAGGATGCAGAAACGTGAACTTGGTCGGAGGCGACCCCACTTCTTGGTTGCCGATGTGGCTTGAAGCCTTCAAAGATGTTACTGTTAATGTTCCTGTGGTTTGGAACTCTAACTCCTACTACAGCGCTGAATCAGCAAAACTTCTCGCAGGCTTTGCGGACGTGTACCTTTTAGACTTCAAATACGGACCACAAGACTGTGCAACAAAAATCTCAGATGCCCCAAACTACTGGAATGTAACAACCAGAAACCACCTTTACGCCCAAAAATATGGAGAACTAATAATTCGAATACTAGTCTTACCTGAACACCTAGAATGCTGCACAAAACACATTCTGGAGTGGATAACCAAAAACCTAGGAGACTGGGTTCGCATAAACTTGATGTTTCAGTACCACCCCGATTGGCGAGCCCACGAAGTCCCTGCGTTACACAGGTGTCTGACTGACAAAGAACGAAGTCGCGCCGTGGAACTGGCAAAGGCTGCTGGTTTGACTAATTTCATAACTTAGTCTTGGAATGCTTGCGCTGTTTTTTCGAAGCAAAGTTCTGTTTGGTGGCTTTGTTATGTGTAAAAGACTATGTAAGACGCTATTCCGAAGACCAATGATATAAGCCAAAGCAGAACTG
Organism: Candidatus Bathyarchaeota archaeon; assembly: GCA_026014605.1. Lineage (GTDB taxonomy): Archaea > Thermoproteota > Bathyarchaeia > Bathyarchaeales > Bathyarchaeaceae > Bathyarchaeum. The sequence continues at coordinate 60 of JAOZIC010000206.1, read as the reverse complement.
TGACGTCCATTATCCGTTTTCGTTTGCTACACGCCGCAACGTTAGATGGACGCAATGCCC
>JAOZIC010000086.1 GCA_026014605.1 Candidatus Bathyarchaeota archaeon | reverse complement strand
TTTCGGTAACAGGATTCACCGTAGTTTCTGCACAAAAAGCTCTGAATCTAGGACTGCCCATAGGAATAATTCTACCCGCGGTTCCGTTTGAGGGCAACTACACTTTTCTTGGTTTAGGCGACATCTTCTTTTTAGGACTTCTTGCAATTCAAAGCACAGAAAAATTCGGCAAAAAGTTCGGTTTAGCTTCTGTCGCAGTTATGTCTGTTGTCTTTTTTGTGTTCCAAACGTTTATGCTAAACTCTGAATTCGAAAACTTTCCAGCCACAGTTTTTATAATCAGCGGTTGGCTAATCGCGTTGGTTGCACGTTTTATCTACAACAGATTTATCGTTAGCATATAGTGTCTGTTTTGTTCAATTCCCTGATTCTAACATCGCCGTTTATGTCTTTAATAAATCTGGCAACACTTGGCGGCACAAGAGTTTCCCACTCTTTTCCTGTTTGCATACGTTCCCTGATTTCTGTAGCCAAGTAAACTTCCCGCTTTATCAAAGGCATATCTTCAACCTTGAAACCCGCCTCAATGAAAAGACGACGCGTCAAGGGCTCATTAGCGTAGACAACATCAAATTTTGGACAATAACCAACAACCTGAGAAACCCACAACGAGTGATGATGAACATCAGGAACAGGTATAATCCAAATCTTAGACAACATAATTCCTGCTTCTTTTAGAGCATTTCGAATCATTGTAATCCGTTCGCCCGCAGTAAACGGGTTATCCTTGTTGTGGCTGTATTGGGAGCTACCTACAACGATAATCAGTTCGTCAACTTCTTCAACTATTCTTTTCACAACTTCCAAATGTCCGTTGTGAAACGGCTGAAATCTTCCAACGAATACTGCACGCCTCATGACTTGTTCTCCCCGTCAAAGAAATAACCCGTCAAGGTCTATATGAGCTTTAACTTAACCCATTTCACAGGAAACAAACGCAGTTTCTTACCATTAACCTCAAGCTCGGTTGACTCTTCGTAACCTCTATCTTCATTCTGCAAAATTTCCATCTTGACATCTGAGCCATAACCGTAGCCGCCAGCATCTAAATCAGACTTCACTACTCTGTGACATGGAATCAACAACGGGACAGGATTAGTCGCTTGAACACGTCCCACTGACCTAGCACTCCCCCCAGCAACCTTTGCTAATTCACCATATGTTGTCACGTACCCAACAGGAACTAATTGTGTGCATTCGAGCACATTTTTGGCGTAGCTGGAAACATTGCCCAAATCTATGTCCAATCCAACTGAATTCTTGT
>JAOZIC010000007.1 GCA_026014605.1 Candidatus Bathyarchaeota archaeon | reverse complement strand
GAACTCAAAATCAAACCAGACGACATAGTCTACATCACGGGCGACAGCGGAAGCGGAAAAAGTGTGTTACTGAAAGCGTTAGAGGCAGACTTGGGCAAAGAAGCAGTGAACATCAACGACATCAAATTCGACCAAAACAAGCCATTAATTGACACCATAGGAAAAAACTTTGACCAAGGCTTAACGTTGCTGTCACGGGTCGGCTTGAACGACGCCTTCCTTTTTGTACACAGATACAGCCAACTCAGTGACGGACAAAAATACCGTTACAGACTCGCCAAAATGATAGAATCAAACCAGAAATATTGGTTCGCAGACGAGTTCTGCTCCACATTGGATAGAGATACAGCTAAAATCGTGTCATACAACATCCAAAAAATCGCAAGAGAAGAAAACAAGGCGGTCTTTGTGGCAACAACCCACACAGACCTCTTTGATGATTTGAAACCGTCGGTTCACATCCACAAACGGTTCGGAAAAGAAATCCAAGTCAACTACTACCCCAACAAACCAAACAGGCAATGCAGCCTAATCAAAGAAATGACCATAACAAAAGGAACCAAACAAGACTACAAACAGTTAGCACCGTTCCATTACCGCGACTCGAAAATGTTTGTTTACCACAAAATCTTCGCCATGAAAAGAAACCAAGAAACAGTCGGCGCAATAGTCTACGGGTCACCGCCAATCAGCGTAACCGGACGACGAAAAGCGTTAGGAAGAAATGTTCCAATCCAAGAAGTAAACCGCGACTTTATCCGAATCTCAAGAGTGGTCATCCACCCAAAATACCGAACCATCGGACTTGGCGCAAAAATTGTAGCAGAAACCCTGGAGCATGCGGGTAAACCATACGTGGAAACAGTTGCGGTTATGGCAAAATACAACCCATTCTTCGAAAAGGCGGGCATGAAAAAAATTGCCGAAACAATACCAGACCCAAAAACGTTACAAATAATCGAACAACTAAAAGACCTAAAATTCAACCCAGTGTTTCTTACGTCCCAAAAAATGAACCTGCACAACTTGGAAAACATGACAAAAACGCAAATCAACCAAACCAAAGAAGCACTAAAACAGGTTTCAGGAATCTACAGAAAAAGAATAATTAGCAACAAACAGGCGTTCATAAAAAAAGCAGACTACGAACAAGTGATAAACAACGCAGACAACATCAAACTTGCCAAAATGTTGCGGATTTTAGGGTTTTTGGCACAAACAAAAGTGTATCTGCTCTGGACAAAGTAATGACTAAACTAAAAATGGTCCAAAACAACCAGAACAACTAGTTGTTACGGCTCATCTGTGAAATCAAACTGACGTATTCGTCGATTACTTCCTTCTTTGCTTTCTTGTTTTTGATTGTATCAATCAAAAAACGAAGACGAAAGGCGCGACGTTTCATTTTATCTCTACTCAAGCTAATCCCAGGGGAGTTTTAGGTTATTGCAAAACAGCGGTCGCTTTTACTGAATATAAGCCTTACGTATTTTTTCGCCAAAAAAGCCCAAAAAGGGGGTATATTACGAGTACAGCAATATGTACAAGCAAGAAACACCCCTTTTATTTACAAAAAATCCATTTCAGCATAGACAAATAATATAGAACATTACTAAAGAAGGTTAAATATCATGCAAGACAGTCGCAAACGCAGAGACCGCCTATACATAATAGCAGAAATACTAAACATCGCCAAAGGCGGGAGCCTAAAAACACAAATAATGTACCGAGCCAACCTGAGTTTTGCACAACTTAATGAATATTTGTCGTTTCTTACCAAAATGGAGCTTCTTGAAATCAAAGAAGACGACAACAAAAACAGTTACGAAATTACCGAAAAAGGCGAAAAATACCTAACAAAATACAAAGACATCTCTAGCCTTCTCGGAAACAACGACCCAGACATCTAAATTAACGTAACCACGTTAAGAAACAATTTTTGCGGTAACACCGTCTATTTTTACTAGACGCTCCTCACCAGTTTTTACGTTCCGAAAAGTAATTTCATACACTGGGCTGTAAATCACGGCATGCTCAGAAACCAAAAACAACTCATCGTCAATATGAGCAGACTCTGAAGGCCGCTTAATAACCTTAGATTTAACCAACTCAATCTCTTTTTGAGGAGAAAGCTCAACAACACCATCCTTCTTGAATTCCGCCAAAATCTTTTCAGGGTGGTCCTCAGAAGGAGCAGCAGGCACCTGATCAGGAGGAATTTCTTCCCCATCACGGTTAAGCACAAGATACACTTTATCGCTATAAGACGACCACATCTGAGCCTCCAACCTGACTATTCTGCGGGCATCATCAGCAACACTTGAAGAAGGAGCAGCATCAGTTTCAGGCGCAAAGGAATTACCTAAAATCTCAACGTCCTCAGTTTCATCGTCAACATCAAGAACATAAACCCGTTTACGGAAATATTTGACATGATATTTTGCGTCAATTAGAACATATGGTTCGTAATATTTGTCAACAGAAACAACCCGGATTTCTTCACTGCGGTTCTTTGAAAAAGTTAACTTAGAAAACAATTTGTATTTCATTTTCTCTGCAGTAAGCTTCACTATCGTTGGATCTACTCGAGACTTGTAAACAATAATCTTGCGTTCGCTTAATTTCTCTGGAATTGGAGCAAACTCACTCAATGGTAACACCTATCCGAGTAAAACAGCGAGCAATCAGTAATTAATTATTTATGAATCCGCACTACGGATTCATTATCTACCAAAAAATAGTGAAAGTTAATGGACTCTGAGATAGTCCATTGTTTTTGCTTTCAGGTATGGAAAGTCATCAAGCATCGCTTTAACGATTTCCCATCGGGTTTCTGTTGGGCTCATTTTTTATTCCCAACAAGTGATTCAACTGGCGGATATTAAAAGTCATAAGTCGAAAGTCGATATATAACATATTGAGACACAGCAAACAGGTCACCAAAATGTGCATACAAAATAAATAACGAACCACAAAAACGGCGATTTTTTGAGTATACACAAAGAAAATGGTGACCTGTACCGTAAAAATTGAATGTTTGATAGCCTCAAAAATCGAGGTAGAAGTTTGTTACATTTTACGTTAAGATATATGTCATCAAAAGAAATAGCGCATTTATTTTCTGGAAGCGAAGTTGATTTTGTAGATAGAAAGTATTAGGAGTACACATATACATGTCATATACACTTAGAAATATGCTAAACATAACAAAATGCACACAGTCTAAAGTGCAGACTAGGAAAAGGGTGGTTTCCAATTTTTTCACCATCACTCTCATTGCGCTACTTGTTACAGCGCCAATATTGTTCATTACCGCAAACGCAGCACCAGGCGAACCAACCATAGAAGAAGTTCTAAACACACTAGGATTTACAAACATCACAGAAATAGACGCTCAAACATTCCCCGCAGGTTCATACAATATAACGCTATATGCCGAGTTTGCAGGCTATCACTCGCTGAACCAACTCGACTACTACGCGGTGAATACAACAAATTATCAAACAATTTTCACCGGACCTGTTGGAGCAACAGGAGATCAGGGTGGGTATGTAGTTCCACCAGTGTCAACAATTTTCACACCTGGATGTGAATTTGGTTTATCGATGCTGGCACCTTCATACAGATACTTCACTGAACATTATCTAAACCCAGATTATCCTCTGCACCACGCAATAGTCTACAGAAACTTGAACAATCCAGCGATGTACTTGATTGGCTTTGAGAACTTTTACGGAGACAGCGAAAGAGACTACAACGATATGGTTTTCTCTCTTGTTCCAATTCAACCTCCACAAATCGTGAGCGTTACAAGGGACCCACTTACTCCCGACGTCAACGAAGCAGTAACCGTTTCTGCCACAGTAACTAAAGGCACTGCGGATATTGCATCAGTTATTTTGGGATACCAAGTCGGTTCTGGCAGTTGGAACAACCTAACCATGTCCTTAGCCAGTGGTTCATATGTTGCAACAATTCCTGGACAAGCAGCATGGACTACAGTGAATTACAAAGTCTATGCCACAGATGCGGTTGGACTTTCTGATGTTTCAGCAGTGTATTCATACACAGTTAATGTAGTAGGGCCATCGATTGTCAGTGTTACCCGTTTGCCTGTTAACCCAGATTATGACCAGACAGTAACTGTTTCTGCCAACGTCACAAAAGGCAGTGTAGATATTGATTCGGTTATTTTGGAGTATCAAATAGGCTCTGGCAGCAAGGTAAACGTAACCATGAATCTAAACAGTGGATTATACGTTGCAAACATTCCAGCACAAACCGCAGGTGTTACAGTCAACTACAAAGTCTACGCAAACGACACACTCGGCCTATCAGACGTTTCATCAGTGTTCTCGTACACAGTAAGTGTAGTACCACCAACAATCGTCAGCGTAGCTCGTTCTCCACTAACACCCAACTTTGACCAATCGGTAACAGTCAAAGCCGAAGTAGTCAAAGGCGTTGCTGACATAACATCAGTAATCCTAGGATACCAAGCAGGCTCCGCAGGTTGGGTAAACGTAACCATGAACCTGAGCGGCGGACGGTATGTTGCAGCTATTCCAGCGTATACATTCGGCACAACAGTAAACTACAGAGTCTACGCCACAGACGCGGCTGGACTTTCTGACGTTTCAGCAGTGTTCACATACAAAGTAAACGCAAACAGGGCACCATATGCAGCTTTCACTGAATCAGCAACAACAGTTTACATCGGTGAAGTCATAGACTTTGATGCATCAGGCAGCTACGACGTAGACGGAACTATCGTAAGTTACACTTGGATCTTTGGTGACGGAAAAACAGCAACAGGAGTTACTACAAGTCACGTATTCACAGCTAAAGGTCCGTATTCAGTGTCGCTCAAAGTTGTTGACAACTATGGCGCATCATCCATGCTGACTAAAGGTTTCTATGTTACTAACATGCCTCCAGTAGCAATATTGAACGCATCCTCGACAATTGTTGACAGCAAAGAAGTTGTCTCATTCACTGCAATAGCAAGCTACGACCTTGACGGAACTATAGTCAGTTACGAATGGGACTTTGGCGACTTTACCAAAGGAACAGGCATGAACGTAACACACACATTCCCACGCGGCGGAGAATACATCGTTAAGCTCACAGTCACAGACAACGACGGAGCAACAGGAACCGCAATTTATCCTAAAATCATTGCAAACATCCCACCAGTAGCAATAATTGACCAATCCTCTGAAAGTGTTTACCCAGACGACACCGTCACATTCAACGCTGCCAACAGCTTTGACCCAGACGGCAGCATAGTTGCTTATGAATGGGATTTCGGCGACGGAACAACAGCAACAGGCACAGTAGTTAGCCACGTTTACAGTAACAAAGGAACAATCATAGTTACTTTGACCGTAACAGACAACAACGCAGCAACCGGAACCGCAAGCAGCACAGTAACAGTCATGAACATAGCACCAAACGCAGCGTTTACTGCCAGCGCAAACACAGCAAAAACAGAACAGACAATCAGTTTTGATGCATCACGTAGCAGCGACCCAGACGGCACAATCGTCAACTACCTATGGGACTTTGGCGACGGAACAACAGCAACAGGCGTAGAAGTAACCCACGCTTATGGTCAGACAGGAACCTTCACAGTAACTTTGACAGTAACAGACAACGACGGCGCAGCAGACTCTACCTCTGAAACCAAAACAGTAACCAACCAGCCACCAGTAGCAGTGATATCTGAAACACAAACAACAATAAACAACGGCGAAGCAGCACAACTTGATGCCTCAGAAAGCTACGATGCAGACGGAACAATCACAAGTTACCTGTGGGACTTCGGCGACGGCACAACAGCAACAACCGTTGAAGCAGAACATACCTACGAAAGCACAGGTGAATACACAGTAACTTTAACAGTAACAGACAACGACGGCGCAACAGACTCAGTGACTACAACAATTGTTGTTAACAGCCCACCAGAAGCAATCTTTACACAAAGCTCTACAACACCAACACAAGGTGAAGCAGTAAGCTTTGACGCATCCGAAAGCTACGACACAGACGGCACCATAGTAAGTTATGAATGGGACTTTGGTGACGGAACAACAGCAACAGGCATAGAAGTAGAGCACACATTCACACAAGCAGGTGAATACACGGTAACTTTGACAGTAACAGACAACAATGGCGCAACAGACTCGACAACAGCAAACACTTCAGTACAGGACGCAGTAGTGTCACTTGCCATAATCGGTTTTGTTGTCTTGGGTGTAACAGCAATTACTTTGACGCTTCTATATGGTTTGTTCATTAGAAGACGAAAAAAGAAACAAAACAACCAATAGCCTAAACATTTAGGCTATCCCCTTTCTATTTTTATTTTACAATTTTTTAGCAAATAAACTGTTTATAGTTCACAAAAAAATTCATAATCGCCCACAAAAAAAAGGCGCATTAACCAAAAGTTTAGTTGATGTCTAAAACGCCTTCAAAGACATCGGCTTCCGCAACTTTCAGTTCTTTGGACAGCCACAGCTTGAGGAGATTAGAGTTTGAGGGAAACTCTCCCACATAAGACACGATTCTACCATTTTTCAGGGCATCAGCCTTAAACGAGTTGTCTGACACCTTGAAAAGATAAGAAACGGTTTCTGCGCCTGCAGCCAAAGCCTTAAAGTCTTCCCATTGACGGCATTTGACACTAACAGATGATGACGAAATTGCGGTTTGAGCGGGTGGGGCATTTTTGGGGGAGACAACATTTTTTACCAAAGTTGTTATCTCGTCTTGGAGATCTGTGATGCGGTCTTCGATCTTTTCGATTTTACCCGCGATTTCGCCGGTTTCACCCAAACTTTCGGTTATGATGCTCAGTTGACTTATCAGACGATCCAAGTCTTTTTCGTGCTCTTTCAACACATTAATTATGAAGTCAAGAGCTTCTAAAGCATCGTTTTTGCTTGGTTTCCGTTCCATGTCGTTGTCTCCTTGGACTAATTATAGCATATGCTTGCTGTATAAATAAACGTAATGCATCTTCAAACTGTATCAATATGGTGGGAGTTACATACTAATTAACAATTCAAACCAAGAAAATTGACAACAATAACGATGCAAAAAGGTATGAATGAAACCCTTATGAGTGATTCAGATAACACCTAAACTTGGACGGGTTATTTGCGAAATTTTAGACTAACTAGAAAATAAATGAAGTTGGTAACCAGCACTGCTTACATTGGCGTGTTAACAGTGCAGTAAACCAAGTTAACGTTGTTCAAAGATTGTTATGCGGCTACTGGTTGAAGTGTGAGCTTTGATTTTCGCACTCCAACGTGTCGCAGTGGTGAGATTTTCTTTGATTCGTTGTAGATGTCGGATGCGATTTTGCCAAGAACTAGTTCTTGAACAAACTGGTCAAATGTTAGAGCATCAGATTTTTCTTTGACTATTTTGCTCATGATTGCGCGTATGTCGTGTTCTTGTGAAGTTTTAATGCGTGAAAGAGTGAAAACAGAAACAGCCAAAGTTAAACCATAATCGTCTTTGGTTTTAACGTTGAAAATTCCGTCTACGCGTGTTGTTCGTCTTCGAACTAGACTCCTTAGATAGTCTCGGGAGTATTCGTGTCCTTTAAAGACAGTTCGCGCAGTTTTTCCTTCCACATCTTCAACGCGGAAGTACAGTTTAAGATATTGATGCGCAAAATCGTTTGTTATGTCGTAGAGGGTACCGTCTACGATTCGTCCAACAAGTTTTGCAGGGTCGTCTGCTGGCACTGAACCTAATTCAACTCCGCCAAAGTAAGGTGGAGAAACTACCGTGTACCATTTCTTGTCACGCCACTTGTCTTTAATGCGTCCTCTTCTCTTTGACACTGGATTCCCTCATATTGTGGGTTGAAAGATTTAGCGTGGAAGTATTAAAAGCTTCGGCTTTTCTGCTCATTCTAAACGTTCTTTGCCGCCCATTAATGGCCGTAAAACGTCTGGAATAAGAACCGTGCCGTCTTTTTGTTGATACTGCTCAAGGATAGCAATCAAAGTTCGGCTGGTTGCAATAGCAGTGTTGTTTAAGGTGTGAACATAATCGGCGGGGGATTGACCTTCTTTTTCGCGGTATTTTATGTTTAGTCTGCGTGCTTGGTAGTCGGTGCAGTTGCTGTTTGAGCCTGATTCGCGGAAGGTTTGGTCTGCCATCCAGACTTCTATGTCGTATTTTTTGGCTGCAATTATTCCGATGTCACCCGTGCACACGTTTACTACTCTGTAGTGTAGTCCTAGGCTTTGGTAGAGGTCTTCGCTGTTTTTTTGCAGTTCTTCATGGAACTTCCACGAGTCGTCAGGGTGACAAAAGATGAATTGTTCAATTTTGTTGAATTGGTGAACACGGAACAATCCTTTGGTGTATTTGCCGTGTGCGCCGACTTCTTTTCTGAAACATGGGCTGACGCCTACATATTTGATGGGCAGGTTTTCTTGGAGGATAACCTCGTCCATGTACGAAGCCGCCATTGGGTGTTCACTTGTGGCAATTAGGTACAAGTCGTCGTTTTCTATTTTGTACAACTGGTCGCCAAAGAATTCTAGGTCGGTAACGCCTAGGTACGGTTTTCTGTGCATCATCAAAGGCGGCGCGATTAGGGTGTAGCCTCTGTTTCTCAGAAAATCTATTGTGTAAGTTATAATTGCAAAATCTAGCCGCGCTAAATCGCCTTTAAGGTAGTAAAATCCGTGTCCGGCTACTTTGGCGGCTTGTTCAAAGTCTATTAAACCTAAATCTGAAGCAAGTTCTACGTGGCTTTTTGGTTCAAAATCAAATTGTGGAGCTTTTCCTACTACGCGTTCAACTACGTTGTCGTGTTCGTCTTTGCCGTATGGAACACTTTCATGCAAAACGTTTGGAAGCTTCATCAAAAGGCTGTCGGCTTTTTCGCGGTAGTCTGCAACTTGGGTTTCTACGTCTTTGATTTGTTGTGGAATAGCTTTTGCTTGCTCTATCTGCGTGGTGGCGTCTTTGCGTTGTTTTTTGAGGTTTGCAACTTCGGCGGTTATGGTTTTTCGTTTGTGGCGTAGCTGTTCTGCTTCGGTTAAGAGTTTTCTCCACTGGACGTCGTATTCGATGAGGTCTTCGAGCATCTGCAGTTTTTCTGGTTCGCACCTTTTTTGTAGGTCTTGGCGTATGAGTTCTGGGTGCTCCCGTACAAGTTTTATGTCTAGCATCAACAAAGCCCCGAATCTTTTTCGCTCAAAAGTTTACGTAACTCGATATTTAACGTTATACACGAAGCAACAGCCAAGGTTATAGCAAGGTTATGATGTTATTACCACTTTTTTCAGAAAAAAGGT
>JAOZIC010000002.1:1936-9441 GCA_026014605.1 Candidatus Bathyarchaeota archaeon | reverse complement strand
TAGGTGGAATCCTGCAATTTCTGACATTTATTGCAATTGGCGTAGCAGTCATGCTCAAAGAGCCCCGAATTCCATCATCAATCAGGGGCCTTAACAGCTTTAAGGAGGTCTATTTGTCATTTCTGACAGACTTCTACAATTCAACAATAGACACAAATCTGGGCGAAGCATCATTCAAATTCACAGATTTCTTAAAACGTTCTCTGATAGAGGATAGGGTTTCAGTTTCCGAAAAAGAGATCACTTTCGAAGCAAAAGATTTAGATTTACAGCAAGTAATCAACCGAAATCTAAAATTCTTGGAAGAAACAAAAGATAACAAGCTTACTGATAACTATCTTCGCGTTCTAAACGCTGCCCACCTGAAACTTGGGGACAATTTTGATGAACTTGTAATACAGAACATGGAGTTTCTAAAGAAGTCTGATCTGATATATGGAATCTCTGGCGGCAAATACCTCAAGCAACTAGACGAAGACAGAAGCCTAGATGGTTTATCTGATGTTGATGCGTGTCTGAAAATCTATAAACGGTTACTCATGTTAGTTTCACATAAACTTCCAATACAAAAGTTTCAGCGGAAAATTCTGTTTTATCAAACCACAAAAACCGTTAACACAACAAAATATGGCGAAATTTCAATTGAGGAAACCAAAGCCGCGGTTAATCAGTTCCCCAAAGATCAACGTATTTCATCAGTTATTGAAAGTTTTAACCCATTGGTCAGTTGGGTCTATGAAACTGTGCTAAGCACATCAGCTGTTTACGATGAACTTTTAGATAATTTGAAGCTTGCACTCAGGTTAAATCGGGAACGCGCAGTTCAGCTCAGGATTTACCCAACGTTGTTGGAGCGGCTGGCAGCTAAAATCCCGAAAGAGGATATCGAGCAGCTATACCACGAGTATCTGGAAGAGGTAATTGAACAAAAGTCAGGGGAACTAAAACAAGTTAGAAGCCGCCTCTTAGAAGCAGAACGCCTATCAGCAATAGGTAGAACTACGGCCATGGTTGGCCACGACCTTAGAAATCCACTTCAGGTAATAATTAACACGTTGTATTTGGCACGCTTGAAAATTGATGCCATTCCGCCTCAGATTAAAAAAGAGGAAATGGAAGACATCTTTAGAAGAATTGAAGCTCAAGTCATGTACATGGACAAGATTGTCTCGGATCTGCAAGATTTCTCACGACCAGTAGATCTCAAGAAAATCAAAACAAACATGAAAGAACTTGTTGATGAAGTGTTAACGACGTTAATTGTGCCAAAAAACGTCGAAGTCCTTGTAAAACTCGATTATACATCACCAAAAATTAGAGTTGACCCCTCATCCATGAAACGAGTGATTTCCAACCTAGCTTTGAACGCGTTCCAAGCCATGCCCGACGGTGGCACAGTGACTATCTCTATGAGCACAACCAACGAAAACGCAACCATAACAGTTGAAGACACAGGAGTAGGAATCCCTGAAAAAGACCAAACCAAGATTTTTGACCCATTCTTTACAACTAAAGCACAAGGACAAGGATTAGGGCTATCAATATGTAAAAAGTTTGTAGAAGCAAACGGCGGCAGTATTGAACTGCAAAGCCAAGAAGGAAAAGGTACTATTTTCAAAATTATTTTTCCTTTAAAGTAGCATTTTTTTGGTTTAATGTAGGTTTTTTTGCAGCAAATTTTTTGCATACTTACATTTAAACAGTTTTTACCATTTTTGTTTCTTAACATAATATGTGTGTATTCATCCACCAATTACATTCTGTAGGAAGAAAAATTTGTTCGTGTAAAAGTTGTGAGCCACCAGATAACAGAATATAGCTATTTTTGTGTTGAAAACATTAGTTCATGGCAGACATAGGTATTATTGTGCTCTCACCGAAACGCAGACCTGCTCTGCACGCGTAAATCCCAAAACCTATAATCTCATTACCGAGATACCCAAAATTAGACTCTTTAAGGGTGGCGTGGTACAGGCTTTGGTGAGAGCCGCCCCTCATCTGTAATTGACTGGCTATCTACGTTTTGTGTGTGGAATCAGCTTTTGAGCAGCGGCTAAAAACTTGTCCATTTCTTCTTCACTGATAGATTTTGATTCCAAACTTTGGTCAATCACATTTTTTCCAATACTGACATCAAATTTTTGCAAAACATATTTTTTGCAACCATCTATGCTACTGCAAATCTGGGTAATGTCTTCTTCTTTATGTACTGTAGGAACTATTGTGGTTCTGAATTCGTAGTCGATGCCAGAGTTTAACAAAAGGTTAACGCTTTCTTTCACTTTGGGTAACAACGTTTCTGTGTTTACCCCAGTTACTCTTGAGTAATTTTTCTCGTTAAGTGGGGCTTTAATATCCATAGCCACATAATCCACAAGGTTCTGGTCAATAAGCTTCTTTAGCATCGTTGGGTTGGTTCCGTTTGTGTCCAGTTTGACCTTAAATCCCATCTTCTTTAGCTCTGCAATAAATTCAGGTAACCCGTTGTGTAATGTTGGTTCGCCACCTGTGATGCAAATGCCTTCAATCCAATCTTTTTGTGTTTCAAGTTGGGCAGTTATGTATTCTAAAGGGATGGTTTCAATTGTTTCGGGATTGAGCACCAGATTTAGGTTGTGACAAAAAGGACACCGGAAGTTGCAGTTCGGCAAAAACATTACGGAAGCAATTTGACCGTCCCAGTCCACGAAACTTATGTCTACAAAGCCTTTGATGTCCATTTTGTAACCACTTTCTAAGGTGGTAAATATGTTAAGCGCCTTAAGTTCTTTTAGCATCAAAAATTGGGTCTGAACCGAAACAAAAAAAAGAATTCTTAATTAACTGCGATAACACAACCAGAAATATCAAACAGACCGTGTTTTGAGGCGATTTAATGCAAACAACAAATGAAACTAAACCACCAGCATTTAAAGAAGATACCATTCTCAGAAAAAGGATGGATAAAATAAAACATAAAATCGCAGTTATAAGTGGCAAAGGCGGAGTTGGAAAAACTCTTACTGCCGTTAATTTAGCAATATCTTTTGCGAATAAAGGTCACGAAAACAAAGTGGGACTTCTAGACGCGGACCTGCATGGACCATGTGTTCCAAAAATGCTTGGAATGGAAGGACAAAAACTCAAGGTCGGACCTGTGGGTGCGCTTCCTGCTATAGGTCCGCTTGGCGTTAAAGTTGTTTCTATGCAGTTTTTGCTTGAAGGCAACGAAGTTCCTGTAGTTTGGCGGGGACCACTAAAGATGCGGGCAATTCAACAGTTCTTATCGGATATTCTTTGGGGCGAGCTGGATTTCTTGTTCATAGACTTGCCGCCAGGAACAGGAGACGAACCATTAAGTGTCCTTAAACTTCTCCCAGAAATGGACGGAGTAGTTATAGTCACCATTCCATCAGAAGTCTCCCAGAACGTAGTTGAAAAAGCAATCACATTCTCTAGACAACTCAATGTCCCAGTGATTGGGATCGTTGAGAACATGAGTGGCTTTGTCTGCCCAGAATGTGGAACAAAAACCCACATTTTCAAAACCGGTGGCGGCGAAAAAGTTGCAAATGCATTTAATGTTCCATTTTTGGGAAGAATACCCTTAGACCCCCGAGTTTGTGAAGCTTCAGACGCGGGCAATCCTTTCATACTGCAATACCCCGATTCGCCTGCAACAAAAGCGTTCCAAGAAATTGTAGAAAAAATCAAGGCGTTTCTTCAAGAAAAAGAAAAGTAACAAAGAACCAAACTATAACTCAACTATATCTCCAGTACAAAGAACACGGCAGCGCTTTCCAAACGCTTCAGCAATCTTTTTTGTTGCTTTTTTTCCTGTGCAGTGGCACGGAGCAACAAGTTTTGGGTCAAATTGTTTTAGTTCCTCAACAGTTGATTGAATCTTTTTGTCGTTTCCACTTATGAGATGAAAACCGCCCAAAACCGCGTATATTTTGTCGGTTTTTGTTAGTTTCTGAGCATGTTTTATTGTGTTAATTATTCCCGAATGCGCGCATCCCGCGATGATAACCAGCCCTTTGTTTTCAACATTTATTACAAGAGATTGGTCGTCGACCATGTCATCGTTTTGTAAGCTTTCGTTTTCAACGAGGCTAAATCCTTCAACCTTTTCAAAAGAGGTAATTCTTGGAACTTCCCCCGTGGTTGTTATTGATTCGGCGATAAGCAATGCGTCTTTTACCAGAACTGGTGCACCGCCCGCTTTTTCTATGTCACGGGTCTTGAATGGTGCTCCAATGAACCGTAGATGTGGCATCATTGAAAGTTTTGTTTCGAAACTTTTGGGATGTGCAACAACTGGAACAATTTTTTCTATTCGTTCTAGAGCCGCCAACAAACCGCCCGTGTGGTCGTAGTGACCGTGACTAAGAACAACAGCATCCACGTTTTGCAGTTGTGCACCCAACACGTCTGCATTGTGCAATAGAGCGTCTGGTGAAGGACCTGTGTCCATTAATATTGTTGCTGTTTTGTCGTCAATTGTGGCGGTTATCAGAAAAGATAGTCCATGTTTTGCTTTTAGTTTGGGTTTTGTTTTGTTTTTGGTGTTTTCAATTAGAACTGTTATCTGGACGTTTTTGACACCCATTGTTTGTCACCTAACGGTAGATTGAGTTACGTATAGCAAGTTTTGGTGTGATAACTAATGAGAGTTGTGTTTAGAAAATAAACAACTCAAAAAAGTGGATACGCCACGTTTAGGTGCTTACTATGGTTGAGCGGAGCTGTTTTACTCCTTTTCTTGTGGCTAACTCCTGAGCAAGATGTTTGATGTCTTCTGCGTCGCCTTTAACAGCAACGGCTTCTAGACATTCTTTGTCACTCAAGTGAACGTGAAGAACAGAATTAATCACATCGCGGTGGTGGTGTTGGGCTTCGATGAGTTCGTCTTCTAGGCCTCGGACGTCGTGGTCATATACCATTACCAGTACGCCTGCACGTTTTCCCTTCTGTTTGTGAAGTAACCGTTGTTCAGTAACAAACGAGGTTACCGCGTCTTGAATTGCCTTGGAGCGGCTTTCGTATCCCATTTCGCCAATTAGTTCATCCAAGTCCTGTAACAGTTCAGGAGGAAAAGTAACACCAACTCGAACAATTTTAGTCATAGTTTCCAGTCCCAACATACAATTAACAGATTAGTCATAAAACATTTGTTACTTTGTCTAGGTTTTGTGGAAGTAATGGCCCAATTACTTCTAGAATAACGGTTTTAAATTCTGGCAATCAACTGAATAGTCAGGGAATCAAAATGGAAAAATCCGACCAACCACCAGAAAGTAAGGATGAAAAGATTTCTGTTCTGAACTCGATATTTGAAAATTTGATTACCGACGCTTCTGACCTAGTAAAAGACCTTTACTGGAGCGTGAAAACGTACATATTCTTTGGATTAA
Organism: Candidatus Bathyarchaeota archaeon; assembly: GCA_026014605.1. Classification (GTDB taxonomy): domain Archaea; phylum Thermoproteota; class Bathyarchaeia; order Bathyarchaeales; family Bathyarchaeaceae; genus Bathyarchaeum. The sequence continues at coordinate 4,045 of JAOZIC010000002.1, read as the reverse complement.
TCACTATCCTTTTTGGGGTCCAAGAAATAGTCTACAACATTGACGTTATTCAAGAACGCTTCTACATCCCATTAATAATTGGAGGCATTTTGATGTTCAGCGGAGCCGTGCAGATACTAAATTATGTCCGGCTTAGAAGCAAATATTCAAGGCTGTTTAAGGTTCAGTCAGAGCTCAAAAACGCCTAGGAGAACAATTGGATGTCGTTTCCTAGGAGGTCGCCAAACAAAATTGCGTTACAGATACTTGACTGCATAGAAGAAAAAGAAGGCAGAGCCTCAAAATGGGATTTGATTAAAATCCTTGGAAACGAGTCCCAGTTTCGGCATTGGATAACCGATTTTTTGATAAAAGAAAAGTTTGTCGAAGAAATCCAAGAACCCAACCGCCGGTTTTATCGCAAAACCGAAAGTGGAGAGTTCTTTCATAGACTCCTAAAAAACGGAAAAATAGTGAGAGCCCTGCTTCGCGTAAGCGGTAAAAGGCTACGGCGAACCAGCTAGACCCAAAACAGTTTTGAAGTTTTGGTTTTAACCAAACTTGTAGTGCTTTTTGATTTTCTTCTTTATTTCCCAAGTGCACGTTAGGCCTTCAGGAAATACAACATAGTCGCCCGCGCCAAATTCAATTGTTTCTTCAGGAGTTTTTACAACCGCTTTTCCTTCCAAAATTAGGCAGGTTTCTTGGTCATCGTATTCCCATGGGAACTCTGATTCTTCTTTTTCCCAGATTGGCCAAGATTCTGCGTCTTCAGATTCTTGTTTGGTGGGTTTTCGGACATTTGGCTTCATATTTCATCAAAGCTTCAAAACATGTTCTATTAATATAATGATTTCGCCACACAAAAAACGTAGGCTAACTTTGTCTGGGCGCTCCACAAATTGGACAGGCACTAGAAGTTTCAGGCATCAACGCCTTGCAGTATTCACAGGGAACCATCCTGACTTCTGGTTTGGCTGCAGCAGCTGTGGCTCGGATTATTTGAAGTTCGATTGTGTCGCTGGTTGCGTCGGGTCGTCCGTCCACTGCGACTACGCCTTTTAGAAACCATGTGACGTTCTGGTCTACGCCATCTAATGTTTCTCGTCCGCTGGCGGGTATGTGAACTGTTAGTGGGAATGTCTTTTTGAATCCAGGTACAATGTGAATTAGGTTACTGGCTTTCAGGTCTTCTGAAAGAAGCGTTTCTGTATCCCAGTACACGTGGCGAACGTTACGTCGGAGCCTTTCGTTGTATACCCAGCGTTCGCGTCTTACTTTTTCGATGCACCGTAGTTCTGCGCGTACTTCGGTGGCGTCAAATTCTTCTTTGGCGGACACTATAATTGTTGTGTCAATGTTTGAACCAAGCGAGAACGTGTCTTTGGGTAGCTTTAGTGTGACAGAAGTTTTGGGTTTTTTGAACATTTTGAAGAAGCCCACGGATTATTGTCTCCTGCTGTTTTTATCCTGAACAATATCGTTTATTTGCAATTTATGTGTGTTCCTTCACAGAATATCTGCTACAGTTTTGTTGAGTTTAGAAACTCTGAGCATACCCAATGTGGTTCACACTGGATAATGCTAACACAGTGGTTTGCATTGCTGTGGTTACCTTTCAACTATGAACGAAATTTTCACATTAGCATTGTATTCAACAATCATGTTGTTTTTCACTTTAGCAGTGCAGCGTTTAACATGAACGCCTTTGATGTTCTTGATTGTTTTAGCTGCGTCAGTTACAGCATTTTGGGCAGCCTCTGACCAACCAGTCGGTGAACTACCTATCAACTCAATTACTTTGACAACTGTCACAAAACTCACCTCCCCAAACATAATGTGGTCAAAAAGGCACTTGAATTTTTCGAAGAATATAGCGGCTCAAATGGCTTATCTAACGTTTCCGTTTCTGCAAACAAAAAGAGGCAAACTATTTCTGAAGTCTTCACGGTTATGGTGATGTGGCATCTTTGGAAAACGCAGACATACAGCTTGCGAAATCAAAACTAATAGAAGAAAACCTCAGTTTAGTGATTACGAAGAATAACCAAGTGATTTTTGAAACAACAAAACCTGGAATAGGTGGCTTTCTGCAAGCCATCGAACAGTTAGAAAATAAACTGAATGGGT
>JAOZIC010000002.1:0-1836 GCA_026014605.1 Candidatus Bathyarchaeota archaeon | reverse complement strand
ATGCTTTGTGTTTACTGTAAAGTTGAGTCTGTGTTTGCTTTGACAATCAGTGAGGGGGGAGTTAAAGTTCTTGAAGAAAATGGCATCCGCTTCGCGTTTGAAGAAAGAGTGTCACATATTATGAACAGGGACAAAACTGATGTGTGTCCTTTCGAAAAACGGGCAATTGATTCTAAAACCGCACAAGAAGCTTATGTTAATTTGAAGGCTTTTGCGAAGCAGTTGATGGATATGTCAACAAAAACCTGTTAACGCTAAAACTTGGTTCAACGAATTAGAATTCTATTAATTTTAAAGAAAAAATGGAAAAAAGGGTATTGCAATTTCTTGCGTATTCTACCCCGATGCTGATGGCAACAGTATAGGAGTTCCGTCAGGAGCCATTATTAGCATGTCAATGTCTGGAGCGATTTGTTGTAGGGTCTGTACGACTAGGTAAAGTTCTGCAATTCTGGTTTGGTTTGCTGGGTCTGCGCCTGCTGCGGAAAGGACAAGTTCAATAGCTTCTTTTGTTGCGTTTGCTTCTATGACTGTGGCGTTTGCGTTTGCTGCGGCTTCAATGGTTATTTTTTCTGCAGTTGCTGTGGCTTCGATTACGACTATTTGTCGTTCAAAGTCTGCTTGAATCTTTTGTTGTTCAGCAACTAGCTTGTTTTCGATTGCTACTGTGTATGTTTCGGGGTATGCAATGTTTCGGAGTTCAAACTCAAAGTCAGTTAATGCTCCTGCAAGTGGTGCCGAAGAGCTGATTTTGTTCCATATTGCGTCTCGTATGGTTTGTGCGACATAGTCACGTTGTTCGATTGTTTCGATTGTGTTGAAGTCTTTTGTTACGATTCTGACTTGTTCTCGTGCAATGGAGGAGATAACGTTGTTTTTCCAGTTCTTTTGAGGCAAATTCTCGTACAGTTGTTTAATTTTTGAAGGATCAAGTCTCCACCGCATCATGATGTCAATTCCCATCTCAAGCTGGTCTTTTGAAAAGCTCTTTACTGTTGGAAAATCTGCGGTAGCGTCATATCCGTCGCCCCACATTCCTAAGGTGTCTACTGCGACCGTGATTTGAACTGCTTCAACCCAGGGAGCTTTTGTTGTCCAAGTTGGTCCTAGGACAGGGTCGCTGATTGTGCCTGCCAAAGGGTCTACCATTACAACGGCGTTACCTACAGGAACGTTTACCCACATGGTCAAGACAAACACTGCTGCGAAAACTGTTAAACAGACAATAATAATGACCAATGCTGCTGCAAGTTTAGGATTAATCTTAATTCGATTATCATACTCTATGCTCATTTTTTCACCTCCGATATACTTTTGTAATTAAACAAAAAAACGTGTTGCTTACGTGTTGTCACGGATTGGAAAAATCCACCTGTTTGATTTCCTTTTTTATTAACAACTTCAACATGGTTAGATTAATCTAAATATTTTTCTAAAATAGTATATTTATCCCTATAGAATCTATATAGACACTGTTTAGGGCTGAACAACTACCTACAGCTATGTAGAAAAAACAAAGAACAAAATTTCTTAGCCCAAACTAGCTTTCAACATTTTCTCAGCGATTTCTTTTCCCAGTTTGCGGCACTCTTCTAAGCCTTTTTCGTCTGGGTTATACTTTATTCGCAACGCGGGTTCAATAACATCCATTTCAAACTTGTTTTTCATAATCTCCAACAACAAGTGGGGAGCTTCTCCGCTCCAGCCATATGATCCAAAGGCGGCACCAACTTTTCCTTTCAGCTTTATCTCCTGTTTTGCTGCATTTTCTAGGAGGTTTTTCATGTCCCTGCTCATATCGTGATAGTATGTTGGCATTCCAAGGGCTATTGCGTC
>JAOZIC010000081.1 GCA_026014605.1 Candidatus Bathyarchaeota archaeon | reverse complement strand
ACTGTTAACTCCGCTAACACCCCTTTTTTATTAAAACAGAAATAGTAACAAACAAAAAAGAAGTGAACAAAATGGCACTAGACATAATCTGGCTTGGAGTCGCCTCAAGTTTTGTTGCAGGCTTGGCTACTGGCGCAGGTGCGTTACCCGTTTTGTTCACACGACACGTTTCAGACAGACTCTTAGACGTAATGCTGGGCTTTTCTGCAGGTGTAATGCTTGCCGCAACCTCGTTTAGCCTGATTGTTCCCGCAATCGAGTTAGGCGGCGCATTGGTTGCTGTTTTAGGTCTTGTATTGGGCGCATTTGTGTTGCATCTTATTGACCGTTTTATTCCACACTTTCACCCAATAATCGGCGCTGAAGGTCCACCCTCAAAGATGGCAAAAGTCTGGCTTTTTGTTATTGCCATTACTATTCACAATTTTCCCGAAGGCTTGGCGGTGGGCGTAAGCTTTGGCAGTGGAGACGCAGCAGCAGGTTTCGTAATAGCCTTGGCGATTGCGTTACAGAACATGCCCGAGGGTCTGGCAGTTGCGTTGCCCTTGATACGCGAAAAATATAGCCGAAAAAAGGCCATTGGGTATGCAACATTAACTGGTTTAGTTGAGCCAGTTGGCGGTTTGCTGGGTGTTGCTTTGGTATCAGTCGCTCAACCGATTCTGCCTTGGGGGCTTGCTTTTGCTGCAGGTGCAATGCTCTTTGTGGTCAGCGACGAAATGATTCCTGAAAGCCACCGAAAAGGCTTTGCAAGAGAAGCAACATTTGGGCTAATAGCAGGATTTGTTATCATGATGTTTTTGGATAACTTCTTTGGTTAGGTGAACAAAATGACAAAATTTGTAAAAGTCGCACAAAAAAACCAAATTCCCAACAACTCCATGAAAGACCTCACCGTGGGTGACCTTGAAATTCTTTTAGTAAACCTTGATGGCAAATTTTATGCACTGCAAAACAAGTGCCCACACCTGAAATATCCGCTGTATCTGGGAACCTTGCGAGGAAACGTTCTCACTTGTGGTTTTCATTACGCAAAATTTGACGTCACAACAGGCAAAGTGTTAAGCGGTCCCACCAAAGAAGACCTGAAAACATTTACCACTAAAACTGAAGGTTCAGACATCTTAGTTGATGTTGACTCAGATAACTAATTGTGTGTTCCTGTTGTTGCTTGGTTTTTCTGAAAAAAGGTAGTTTTCAACAATGAACTACTATTAGTCTTCAAATATGATTGTTGACTCTTAGAAGTGGCGGGTCGCCTTGGTTCGACATCCAGTTTTCGCCAGTTTTTCCAAT
>JAOZIC010000193.1 GCA_026014605.1 Candidatus Bathyarchaeota archaeon | reverse complement strand
TTACAGCATATTTGTAACATATTTGAAGACTAATAACAGAACATTGTTGAAATCAACCTTTTTTCTGAAATTTCAAGCAACAACAAAAACCGTTATCAAAAGGCTGGCGATGAAGTATTTTTCAAAGAATATATTTTGGGCGTTAGTTACGTTTCTTGTGTGATTTGTTATGGGCGTTGATTTTGGTTCTTTGATTGTCGAGTTGGAAACCCTTGTGGAGAGTTCCAAGGAAGATTTTGATGGCGAGTTTTGGAGCAGTTACGATGGGTATGTTAAAACCTATAACAGGTTGCTTAAGGATTTGCAGTCGTTGGGTTTTTTCAAGGGCATGAAATTGTTGGAGTCTGTTCCTTTTAGTGAGCAGTCGTTTGATTCTGGGTACACCAAGGCAGAAAAAGCCAAGCTACGAGAAGTAACCAATGAATCACAGGTTTTGTTGCGTAAAGTACGACTTTTGTTGTCTCCGCCTTCTGAAACAAAGTAAAGCAGCAAGGTTAGGTCAAACAAAATTTTTGTAGTCCACGGAATGGGTGAAGAAATTAAATCTGAAGTAGTCCAAACCTTGCACAAACTGGAGCTTGAACCCATAGTCCTAAGTGAACAACCAAACATTCAACAAACGTTAATCGAAAAAAGCGCGGACTACGCAAACATATCCTTCGCCGTAGTCATATTAACTCCAGACGAGTTGGCTTACTCCAAGGAACAAACTGCCGACCAAGCAAGAACGCAACCAAACCAGAACACCGTTTTCTTGTTAGGTTACCTGATTGGACGTTTGGGACCTGAAAACGTGGTTGTGGTCTACCCGAAAACCAAGGATTTTCAAATCCCAGACATGTATGACGGTGTTTTGTGGGTTGAACATAAAACTGGTTGGTATTTCGAGTTAATCAAGCAACTGCAAGCCTGCAACTATGATGTAGACGCCAACAATTTAGGGTGGATATAAAAAAAATCTGTTAGATTGTTGGTTGTTCCGGGTTTTGTTTTGCTTTCATGGCGTAGTACAGGTAAGTTATTGCGATTGGGTAAAGCGGTCCCACAACTGCCAATGTGACATTTGAAATGAATGGGTCAACAGTTAGGTTGGTAGCCGTAAGCGGCAATGTTAGCAGCATTACTGCAAGGGTGGCGATTACTGAAATCATGCCCAAGATTAACCCCAGAATAAACGTGTTTTGCCAACGGTTTTTCACAAGGGTTCTGCTTCTTGAGATGCTTTCAAACGCGCCTGTGCCTTCTATCATGATTGCTGGAATTATCAACGAGAACATAATTGCCAATATTATTCCCGGAACCACGAAAAACACAAGCCCGATTACTATCAATATTCCGCTAATTAGTTGTGCTGGAAGCAAAGCTGGTAGCTTAGATAACGCGTAACTTAAGCACTCTGATAGGCTGGAGTTGCCTTTTTCGATTTGGTCAGACGTATATTTTACTAGAACTCCGGTGGTTGTGGTGCTTACAATCCACGATATCAAACCCGACAAAACGCCAACCGTGATAACTGTTGTAAAAAACGAGTAAAACCACGGCAACAGTTCCTCGTAATAGCTTGCTGTGTAATCTGTTGGGATTGCTGGTGGCTCTGGAATCGGAAACGTGGTTGTTATAACATACGTGATTGTGCCCAGCACTATTGCCTGAACCAGAAACGGCACAAAAAACTGCAAAAACTTTTTGCGGTAAAGCCTAAAAGTCAAAGAAATAATCTCGGTAGGACCTAACTCTGTTGCAGGTTTTTGTTCACTCAACATTTTTTCCTCATTTTTTTGCGTATACTTGGTATTCCACGAATTATCCAATAGTTTAAACTAATTTCTAGTTTTGGGTCAAAAGCAGCCCAATACCTTCGGAACAAAATAGTCTACAATCATATTTGAAGACTAATAGTAGTTCATTGTTGAAAACTACCTTTTTTCAAAAAAACTTGGACAAAACATCAACACTTCTCCAAGTCTGTTGACTGAAAAATTTTTAACTCGCCTGACACTCCAATGGGTTAATGACATCTCTAAGCCAAATCGAAAACAAGTGGAGAAAACGTTGGGAAGAAGCCAAAATATTCGAGGCTGACCCAGACGAATCCAAAACAAAATGCATGGTTACATTTCCGTTCTCGTACATGAACGGACCATTACACGTGGGACACGGCTTCACTGCCACCCGCGTAGACGTCTACGCCCGATATAAACGAATGCAAGGCTACAACGTCCTGTTCCCGTGGGCATGGCACTGGACAGGCGAAACCATAGCAGGCGCAAGCGAACGCGTCAAAGCAGGAGACGAAATTTTAATCCGCGCCTTCAGGGAAGTAGACGGCGTTTCCGAGGAGCACCTCAAAAAGTTTGTTGACCCAGTTTACATGGCAAAATATTACACAGACGACAGCCGAGAATCCGTAAAACGGCTCGGATATTCTGTGGACTGGCGACGCGAATTCCACACAACCTCACTTTATCCAACCTTTAGTAAGTTTGTTGAATGGCAGTGTGAACGCCTGCGAGAAAAAGGTTACATCATCAAGGGAACCTACCCCGTTGTTTGGTGTCCACACGACCAAAGCCCAACAGGTGACCACGACCGCCAAACAGGCGAAGGCGTAATCCCAGAAGAATACATCTTAATGAAATACAAAATGGAAGACGGCACCATACTTCCAAGCGGCACTTTTCGTCCAGAAACAATCTACGGCATAACAAACATCTGGATAAACCCCGACTCCGACTACGTTAAAGCCAAAGTAAACGGCGAAACATGGATAGTCAGCAAAACCGCCGCAGGCAAACTTGCAGAACAACAAAAAACCGTAGAAATCTTAGAAAATTTCAAGGGTAAAGAAATCATCGGTAAACACTTCACAAGCCCCCTAAGCACAAGAAAAATGTTGGTTCTACCTGGATGGTTCGTAAGCCCAGACAACGCAACAGGCGTAGTCTACAGCGTACCCGCACACGCACCATTCGATTTTCTGGCACTAAGAGACCTGCAAAACAACCCAGAACTTCTAAAAGACTTCAACATCGACCCAACAGAAGTCCAAGCCATAAAACCAATCTCGTTAATCTCTGTGGAAGGCTTTGGCGAATGCCCAGCAGTCGAACTCGTAGACCAGATGGGAGTAAAAGACCAACACGACCCCAAAGCCGAAGAAGCAACAAAGACGCTCTACAAAAAAGAGTTCCACGGCGGCAAACTAAAACAAATCTGCGAAAAATACGCAGGAAAACCAGTCAGCAGAATAAAAGACATCCTAATAGATGATTTTAAGGAAAAAGGCATCGCAGACTCGATGTACGACCTACCCGAACCAGTAGTCTGCAGGTGCATGACTCCGTGCCAAGTTAAACTTCTCAAAGAGCAGTGGTTCATCAAATATTCTGACCCAACATGGAAACAAAAAACCAAAGAAACCCTTGCTCAAGCCAAAATATACCCCGACTCGGCTAGACAGTGGTTCCTTAACATTATAGACTGGCTTAAAGAGTGGCCATGCGCCCGAAGAAGCGGCTTAGGAACTGCCCTGCCTTGGAGTCCAGGTTGGATAGTTGAAACTTTGACCGATTCCACGGTGTATATGGCGTTTTATACGATAAACAAGCACCTCAAACAGTACAAGATAACAGGTGAACAGTTACCGTTCGAAGTTTTTGACTACATCTTCTACGGCAAAGGCGACATACAAAAAATTTCTGAAACAACCAAAATACCAACAAACCAGCTACAGGAAATGAGAAACGAGTTCCTCTACTGGTACCCAGTAGACCTAAGAGTCTCCGCAAAAGAGTTGCTGCCCAACCATTTGACGTTCTTTTTGTTCCAGCACACGGCACTGTTTCCTGACCACCTGCCCAAAGGCGTTGGCGTAAACGGCATGCTAAGTGTTGAAGGCAAAAAGATGTCCAAATCAAAGGGCAACTTTGTTACACTCAAAACTGCATTAAACGAGTTTGGCGCAGACGCAACCCGATGCGCCCTTTTGCTTGGAGGCGAAGGCATGAACGACCCCGACTGGAGACGCGAAACCGTCGGAGACATCAAAACCAAACTCAACGGCTTTGTTAGCCTAGCACAAAACATACTTGACAAAGCAAACCAACCCGACCACGGTCATCTGGAACAGTGGTTGATTGGCGTGTTGCAGGAAAGAACAAAAATTGTAACAGAAAACCTAGAGCAACTCAAAACCAGAACTGCGTTAGAGAACGCGTTGTTTGAAATCTGGAACGACTTCCGCTGGTACATCCGAAGAAAAGGACACTTCAAATCAGACACACTAAAGTCTGCCCTAGAAACATGGTTAAAGCTGCTGTCCCCGTTTGCTCCACACATCTGTGAAGAACTCTGGAGCAAGCTTGGCCACACGGACTTTGTTTCCTTGGCGGCTTGGCCAGTTTACGACGAAACAAAAGTTAACATCCAAGCCGAAGAAACCGAAAACCTAACCAAAAACGTGATGGACGACACGTCGAATATACTAAAAGCCACAAAAATGACGCCCAAAAAAATCTACTACTACGCAGCGGCACCATGGAAATGGAAAGTCTACCTAACTGCCCTGAAAAAGTCAGCAGACGGCAACATCGTTGTAGGCGCACTAATGAAAGAGCTCATGAGCAACCCAGACCTCAAAGCGGTGGCAGGCAAAGTAGCCAAATTTGCGCCAACACTTGTTCAAGAGATTAACAGGATGCCCGAGGACATGAAACAAAAACAGTTGCAGGTAGCAGAACTAAACGAAACCGAACTGCTGGAGACGTCGCAAGAATTCTTTGCACGCGAATTCAACGCAAAAGTGTTCTCGTTCCAAGAAGACAGCCAAGACATCGTTGACCCGCAAAGCAAGGCTAAGTTTGCTAAGCCTTACCGTCCTGCAATTTACATCGAATAAACTTGAACGTAGAATTGATGAAAGATTATATTTGAGCAGTTCTTACACTATTGGCTGTTCAAAAACGGGTCCGTGGCCTAGTCAGGATAAGGCGTTGGACTTCTAATCTGCGGAAGAAGAAATCCAACGATCCGGGGTTCGAATCCCCGCGGATCCGCCATTTTTTCTTAATTCCGAATCAAAACTTGAATGTTTTTATATTCACGTTACACGAATGTGTTCAAACCGCTTTTGTTATTTTGAATTTTTGTAAAGTATATTATTGGAGATACGGAAATTATAAATCTGCGCAAGTTAAAATAGGTAGGTTGTACATTGCGTAATTGATTTGTTGATGTGCAAAAAGTGATGTTGAAATGAACACACACGCAGAAGACTTAAAACTAAGACTAATGACCATCGAACTGCTTCGGACAGCAAAAAAAGAGTTCACCTACCGCGAATTATCTGCAAAAACCAACCTGCCAGTTACTGTTTTGAGCCGATACGCAAAAGGTCACGTTCTACCTAACGCGGAACGAGCCAAAGAATTATGGGACGTACTAACCAAACTTGTCGGCTTAAAGTCTGAGCTTCGCAGAAAAATTAAGTTTAACAGTGCTGGTTACTTCAACAACACTTGGATTATCGGCGACCACAACATCCTTCAGCAGGCTGCCCAGCATGCGCTTGCAACTTTTGCTGGTGCACGAGTTACCAAAGTTTTGACTGCTGCTGTTGATGGCATTCCTTTGGGTGCTATGGTCGCTAATTCGTTGGGTGTTGATTTGTTAATTGCAAAACGAAACAAAGAAGTTGGTGTTCCCGCTTTCTTGGAAGAAACTTACGTTTTGCGCGGTTCAGGAGTAACTATGACCCTGTATTTGCCTAAAGAAGCCCTAAAACGCAGGGACAGCGTGCTTATTGTAGACGACATGATAAAGTCTGGTGAGACTCAGGCGGCGTTGGTTAATTTTGTTAAGAAGGCAAGGGCAGAGATTTCTGGTGTTTACTCTTTGATTGCTGTTGGAGAAGACTGGCGCCAGAACTTGAAGCTTCCAAAAGGCAGCCCAATTGAGGTTGTAATCAAAATTAACAAGAAAGAAGACCACAACTAATAAGTGCTCAAAGCTCGTAACTGTCTAAAAGTCAGGCGGGGGACTTTGGGAAGCTTAGGTAGGGAAAAAATGTAAACCCCCCACTTCGTCACCGAGCGTGGATGCTTCCCGCGGTCACTCATTTTCTGGGAGCATTACGGTAGTTATTAAACTGGACGTTTACACCTGAATACAGTGTATTGCAAAAAAACACTTTTTCGTTTTCACATCAAAGACTCTTCGTAACATTTTTGTAGAAACTGTATTATCAAAGAAACCCCAAACAGTTCATAAGCTGGTGAAAAAACGTGCGAACAATCGAATGGAAAGACGGCACAGTCGTAATCATTGACCAAAGAAAACTACCAAACGAAGAAGTTTGGCTTGAACTCAAAAACTCTGACGAAATGGCGTTTGCAATCAAAGAAATGCTGGTACGCGGCGCACCCCTGATTGGAGTATCCGCGGCTTACGGTTTGGCTCTTGCTGCCTTTCATTCTAACGCAAAAACACGAGAAGACCTGATGACCGAACTGGAAACAGCAGCAAAACTTTTGCGAACAACCCGACCCACTGCAGTGAACCTGTTTTGGGCTATCGACCGCGTTTTAGATGTTGCAAAGAAAACTTCTGGAACCAAAGAAGACCTAGCAAAAGCCGTTGTTACAGAAGCTAACAAAATGGCAGACGAAGACGTAGAAGCCAACAAAAAGATGGGCGCTTTTGGTGCTCAACTTATCGAAGACGGTGACACAATTCTAACTCACTGCAATGCTGGCAGTTTAGCAACAGTGGACTACGGCACCGCATTAGGAGTTGTAAGAGGCGCAATCGACGCAGGTAAAAACGTCAAAGTAATCTCCTGCGAAACCCGACCCCGTATGCAAGGCGCTAAACTGACCTGTTACGAGTTGATGCGCGACAACATCGATGTGACCCTAATCAGCGACACGATGGTCGGCTATGTGATGTCTAATGGTTTGGTTGACAAGGTTGTTGTTGGCGCTGACCGAATCGTCAGGGATGCTGTTTTGAACAAGATTGGCACATACAATGTTGCGGTTTTGGCTGCAGAGCACGGTATTCCATTTTATGTTGCGGCTCCAATGTCCACGATGGACCAAACTAAAACTTCGGCGGAGGCAGTTATCGAAGAACGGCGCCCAACAGAAGTAACAAATATTGGTTCAGAACGAATCGCACCACAAGGAATCAAGGTGCTAAATCCTGCGTTTGACATTACGCCGCTGGCTTATGTGGATGCTGTGATTACCGAAAAAGGAATTCTGTATCCGGAGATTCTTCTGCAAAAAACCTAACTTGGTTACTGCCAGTTTCCAAAACTGGTTCTTCTGCGCAGCAGTAAGTAAACAAAGAACGGGCACCCCAACAAGGCAGTGATGATTCCTACTGGTATCTCTGCGGGGCTCATTACTGTTCGCGCCATGGTGTCGCACAGAATCAACACGATTGCTCCAAGTAACGAAGATGCGGGTATCAAGATTCGGTGGTCTGGTCCAATAAGTAGCCTTGTTATATGTGGAATAATCAAGCCAACAAACCCGATTATACCGCTGATAGAGACTGCCGCCGCCGTTATTAGTGAAGCACAGACCAGCATTCGTGTTTTTAGTTTATCTGCGTCTACTCCTAGGTGTTTGGCTTGTGTTTCTCCTAGAGCTATCATGTTTAGGTCTCTTGAGAAGTAGTAGATTACCACCATGCCCACGAAAATCAGTGGTGACGCAATTATTACGTGGTTCCAGCCTGAAAACTGCAGGCTACCCATAATCCAGTATATGATTCCGTGCAGTGCCTCGGAACTGATTAGTTTAATAAGTGAAACAATGGCTGACAGAAAAGCGCTTGCAGCGATGCCTATCAGCAGCATAGAAAGCATCGAGGACCCATTGCCGCGTTTTGCAATGTTGTAAACTATGAATATAGTTGCAAGTGCCCCAACAAATGCCATCAAAGGCACTCCATACAAGTAACCTAGAAACGTTGACCCAAGACCAAACGCAATAGCCAACGAAGCGCCTAGGCTTGCTCCTGCCGAGATTCCAAGCACATAAGGGTCAGCCATCGGGTTTCTGAGTAACCCTTGCAGAACTACGCCTGCGCATGTTAGGGCGACTCCTACTACTGTGGCTGCTAATACTCGTGGAAACCTGATGTTTAGTACAACCTCTGTTTGGATTGCTGTGGGGTTGCCTTGGATTAGGTCGCCTAGTATTGGTATGTCTTTAGTTAAGATGCTGTAAACGTTGCCCAGTGGTATTTGCATTGAACCGATTGATATTGAAACCAAAATCACCAGTATCAACGTTGCAACTAGTAACAATACAATTATTTTCCAACGTGATAAACGGTTTAAATAAGAAGAGGGGTGTGGCGAGTTTTGGTCCATAACCATACACGGCTTATTTTAGTCCTCATCACCACATGATAAATAACCTTTTGGAGGTTTAATCTGTCCCAAAGACTTCTGGGTGGAAGATTTCTGCTAGCGTCTGTATGCCTTCAACAATGTCTGGTCCAGCAACTGTGATCAAGTTTTCGTCAACTTCGTAGATTTGCTCATTGATTACTGCTGATAGTGCGCTCCAACCTTCACGGGTTGCAATCTCTTCTGGTGTACAACCGAAATATTCAGACATTACTCCTGCAGAGATAATGATGATGTCAGGGTCAGCATCGAGAACATCTTCAGTTGATGCTGTTATGTATTGACCGTCAGCGTCTGCAAATATGTTAACTCCGCCTGCCATTGTGATTAATTCGTTTACTACAGAACCTGCACCGTAACTGCCAAAGTTACCATATTCCACGTAGACTGTTGGTTTTTCCAGGTCTTTTGTTGCGTCTGCGATTTCTTGTGCTTGGCTTTCAATGTCTGCAACGAATGTTGCGGCGTCTTCGTCTGCTCCGGTTATTTGTCCGATTAATTCGATGTCGCTAAGGTATCCGCTAAATCCTTCGTGTGTTAGTATGACTACTTTTTTGCCTAGTTCTTTAAATTGTTCAGCTGCTTGCATTTGGGTTGATTTGGCCAATATTAGGTCTGGCTCTAAGCCTACGACAAGTTCTGCGTTGATTGTTTGGAAGTCTCCGACGCTTTCTGTTGCGCCGCTGTCAAGTGCTGCTTGAATTTCAGGTGAGTACTTGTCGTAAATGGGTGCTCCGACGGTTTTGTCTTCTAGTCCGATTGCAAACAATATTTCGGTGCAGCTTGGTGCTATTGACACTATGTTTTCTGGGTATTCATCGAAAGTAACTGTGTATCCTGCGCCGTCTGTGATTGTGATTGGTGCTTCTGGTTCTTCTTCTGCGGGTTGAAGAAGGGTGATTGCTCCATAAATTCCAACTACTGCAATTGCTGCTATGATAATTATTGCGATTATTTTATTTTTGTTCATACTCCTCAACTCAATAAGGGATGGTTTATCCAACCATTTTCCTTTTAACTATTTTGGTTAACTGCAAGGCAACGCCTTTGTGCTTTATTAAGTTAGCGTATGACTTAGAGTTGTTTTGTCAGTTTACCTAATGGAACTTGCCAAATATGCGAAACTTTATGTTCTTAGTAAGAACATTCGTGTTCTTCGGGGAGAATTATATACATTATTTGGTTATTCAATGAGGTGGAGATGAATCATGAAAACTGAAAAAAAGTTGATTGCATGCAGCATAATCGCAATAATAATCGGAATTTGCTCAGTAA